>DASSBS010000080.1:0-19340 GCA_035698445.1 Woeseiaceae bacterium | reverse complement strand
GCCATGGTATCCGACCGCGTGACCGTTTCGCACCGTGTCAATGCCGAGCGGCTCGTGCTGCTCGGCTGGTCGCGCGCGATCCTGCTCCAGTTCGCGCATCCGCTGATCGCGGCCGGTATCGCGGACCACAGCGGCTTCCGCGACCAGCCGTTGGCGGCGGTGCAGCGTTTGCGGCAGACCGTGCGCGCGATGCTCGACCTGACCTTCGGCAGCCCGGCCGAGAGCGAACGTACCCTCGAGCGCATACGCACGATCCATGGCCGCGTCAACGGGCAACTCCCCGTCGAGGCCGGTCCGTTCGCGGCCGGCACGCCCTACTCCGCCGAGGAACCGGACCTCGTGCTGTGGGTCCACGCCACGCTGGTCGAGTCGGTACCGATGTTCTACGAGATGCTCATCGGGCCGCTCGCTTCGGCCGAGCGCGACGCGTATTGCGTGGAAGCGGCGCCGCTTGCCGTGGCGCTCAACGCGCGGCCGGACGCAGTGCCCTCCTCGTGGGCGGCCCTTCAGGCGTATCTCGACCGGATGTACGCGTCGGGGCAAATCGTCGTGAGCGCGCAAGCCCGGGAGCTCGCCGCCGCCGTGCTGTCGCCGCCTCTCGGGCCGATTGGTGTACCCGGGACCGCGATGAACCGGCTGCTCACGGTGGGCACTCTGCCGCCGGGGGTGCGGTCGCAATATGGATTCCGGTGGACGCGCAATCGCGAACGGGCGTTCGACGCCGTGGTGCGCACGTTGCGCACGTCGCGGCGCCCTCTTCCCGATCGGCTGGCGAAGTGGAAGGCCGCCCGGCGGCTGGAGCGGCGCGCCGGGGCAGCCGTCACGCTGCGCTAACGGCGCGCCTCTTGCCCGCCGCAAAGCGTCTTCAGCCACGCACCGCGGCACCGCGATAAAAGTACCCGGCCAACTTTGGCATCCGGGGATCAAACCCGGAATCGAGCTGATCGACGGTGAATGGGCTCACGGCGAAAAGAGCCGCGAAGTCACGGTCAAGATGGCAGCCGTCGCCAAGCCGGCGCTGCAGGGGCGTCAGGCGGCGTTGCCAGCGCGCGATGCGCGGTTCGTCGGCCAAACCGTGCTCGAGAAAAAGCAGGCGGCCGCCGGGCGCGAGCACGCGGTGCGCTTCGGCGAGAACGGCCGCCGGATCGTCGACACTGCACAAGGTGACGGTCGAAACAACGGTCTCGAAAGAGCGATCGGCACAGGGCAGCGACTCGCCACGGCCGGAGACAAGCTCCACCGGCCGCGGCGACCGCTCCGCCTGGCGTGCCGCCAGCTCGAGCATGCCCGGGTTGGGATCGATGCCGACCAACGCTTCGACGGCTGCCGGATAGCAGTCGAGGTTGAGCCCGGTGCCCACACCGAGCTCGAGCACGCGGCCGCGCGCCGATGCGAGGGTCCGCTGCCGCAGCTCCATGAAGTGCTCAGCGCCGAGCGTGCGGTGACAGAGTCGTGGGAACAGCCAGCGGCGATAGAAGCCCATCGGATGCATGGTACAACTGCCAAGGCATCCTTGGTATTCGTGCTACCTGTATTTGTAGCAGCTTCCAACTCGTGCGCTCCTGGCGTACCCATTGGATTCATTCGGCAGGCACAGCTTCGTTCGCGTCCGAGACAAAGGCTTCATAGAAATACGGATCGAATATGCCGGCAGATCGAATCTGCTCGATCGGCAAAACCTTGGCCAGTTCTTCCACGGATAAATGAGCGCCCTTCTCAATTGCCGCATCGAATGCGTCGGCGTAAAGAGTCGTAATCACCAGCGTCTTATCGGTACTGTCTCTGTATCCGCTGGCGGTAGGAATGATCTTGACGAAATCATCTGTCCTTCCCTTGATCGGGATCTCGTCGTCCACGTAGCCGATATACACCTTCTCGTCCGAAAGCGACACCATCACCTGTTGAAATGTGACAGATGCATGGTGGAACAGCTCCTCTAGCCCATTTACCTCGCCATTTTCTACGAGCCTGCTTACAGCGGCTTCATACGGGAACAGATAGTTTGCGGATAGCCAAAGCAAAGCTCCGAACAAAAAGGAGAGCATCGAGACACCGGCATTTTCGATTGGCACGACAGCGCCCCATACAGCGCTTACGTTGTCTTTCCACAATAAGCTGCTGATAAAAGCCACCGAGACAGCCGCAACGATAACTCCCAGTCGGAATGCCACTTCGTAGCCCCGAAGCTCCGAGTGAGCCTTTATCGATTCCACGGCCAAGATCGTCGTGGTGATAGCTACTGCTCCCGAGATCCAAAAACTCCGTATCTTCAGCAGCCCCATTCCCCAGATCGAATGTACGGCGACGAGCCACAATCCCAGAATGCTCAATGCCAAAAGTCCTGTTGCGGTTCGCTGCTTGAGCCTCCGGCTTTTCTCCCGTTTTTTGTACTCACCCATCCGGTCTGTATCAAAACGTTCCCCGGATTTACGGGTGACTCGGCGTATTCTCCAAGACCCGAACATCACCAGGAGGAGCCCCACCACCGTCGGTGGAATAAGCGCTTGGTGCAGGAAGATCGGATCGGAAGCCTTCTCCAAGAGGCGGAGAAGACTGGCTGCCAGGAGAAGAAAAAAGAGACCAACAACAGACGCGCTGAGGATCAACCGATACCCGGAGTACCCAGAGCACTTGTAGGCTGTGCCGTAGAAGCGAGTTATGAACAGGTAGCCGCCCAGAAGGGGGAGCAGCAGCAGGTTGAACGGCATTGCCCAAGTGCCTGGCCGCCGGCGCTATGGATTCAAGCGCGAGACCGACGTTTGTTATAGATGCGACGCATTCCGCTCACCTCATCCTTGAGAAGAGAGGATCTTATGGCTTTTTCCCAGTTCACGGAAACCGCGCCGGATTCCTTCATGCGGACGATTCCGGACTGACGGACCTTCTTAGCGCGCTGTTTTGCTTCTGTCATGGTCCCCCTCCGCTCGCCTTTGGAATCGTAGCAAAATTGTGCAAAAAAGAACATCTTAAGCATTCCGGGGGGAACCCGCGATCCTCATAATTGGGTTTGAAGCCCTGAAATAGCCAGTCTGGCCCTCGATCAGGCCATTACTCTCCCGTTGTCCCGAGATGTCTTACTTCGCCCGTTGCTCCATGTACGGCAACAACTTCCGTGGCGCCGACTTGGTACTTAGCGCCAACGACCTCAAAGACGAACCACCCGGTCGGGTCAAAGCCATGTTGCTACCCAGGGCAGGACAGTTGGCTAAAACGCCAAGTCGCCTGATGGTCCTCGACGGTCATACGGCCGTTCTCATCGCGCCGCTGACAGTCAAAGGCCTCCCCCGGCCGCGCCTCCGCCCAGCCACGGCGTGCGAACACCGGTGACATCGTGCCTTCGCTGAGCTCGTGCCGGTCGCCCGTGGGACGGGCTCCTACACCCCATTTCCGCCGGTTCCGCCGATGCGCCGGTGCGCCGTGCATTCGGCGTGAATCGCTGAACGTGAGCTGCCACGATTCCCGGCGGCGGAGGCGTGACCGGGGGTTAAACGGATACGGCAGGAGACCCGGGCACGCAAAATCGGTCGGTGCCGCATTCAATCATCCGATAGTGTGGCCGTTTGCGCGATCGCGTCGATGACGGGATCAATGGAGAAAGCATCTCGTTCGCGCTCGCACTCGATCCGGCGCGCCTCGTCGTAATTTCCGCACTGCACGGCCCGCAGGCTGAACGTGAGGATGATCACGGCGTCCTCCACCGGCATCGCATACGCATACATCGTGTAGACGCTGCCGGCCGCTCCCTCCGTCACGCGAGTGACGCAGTAGGTTCGGCCGTCGATCGTTCTCGGCTCCGTGCGCCCGGCACGGGCAGTCTGCTCTCCGGCCGGCCGGCAAGTGAACGGCCCGTCTTCGATGGCGACTTGCGGCGGCCAGTCCAATGCATGGATGTACTCGGTCCCGAGATCCCGGGGGTAGCGGAAAGCGATGCCGCGGGCCGGATCGGAGAATTCCGCCCAATCGTCGGCAGGCGCAGGCGCCGGCGCTTGCGGCTCCGCCGGCGCTTGCGGCTCCGCGGGCGCTTGCGGCTCCGCAGGCGTGCAGCCTGCCGCATTCGCCAGCGCGATGCCCAGGCAGAGAGAAACGCACCACTCCGCCCGTCGCACTCCGCTTCCGCGTTTCCGCGGAGGTACTTCCTGAATGATAAGCATTCTCACCTCCTGGCGGGCAGGTCTGCCGGACACCGGTTTCACGTCGTGCGCAGCCGCCCCTGCCCGACCGGCCGCGTCCCGTATACTCCGGCCCAAACCATAAACCGGGAGCCACAGCATGATCCACCGCTTACTCGCCGTCGCGCTCTGCGCAATGCTCGGCGCCGCCGGCGCCTACGCCGCCGAAGATTCCTTCACCCTCGAAGAGATCATGAGCTATCCCTTTCCCGGCGAGCTCGTCGCCGCCGAAGATGACCCCGTCTTCGCCTGGGTCCTGAACGAGCGCGGCGTGCGCAATATCTGGGTCGCGGCCGGCCCGGAATTCGAGCCGCGGCGCATCACGAATTACGCCACGGACGACGGCCAGCAACTCACGCAGCTCAGGTTCTCGCCCGACGGCCGCTACCTCGTGTATGTCCGCGGCGGCGACGACCACGCCAACTGGCCCGCCGAGGGCAATCTTGCGCCGAACCCGACCTCCGGCACGGAGGAACCCAAGGTGACGATCTGGGCCGTGGAGCTCGATGGCGGCGAGCCGGTCAGGGTCGCCGTGGGTTCCGAGCCGGCCGTCTCCGACGACAACGTCGTGGCCTTCATCCGCGATCACCAGGTCTGGACTGCCTCCATCGACGGCGAAGGCGAGCAGGAGCGCCTTTTCTTCGACCGCGGCGAAGCACGCGGGCTGCATTGGAGCCCGGACGGCGAGCAGATCGCGTTCGTCTCCGATCGCGGCGATCACTCCCTCATCGGGGTGTTCACGTCGCAGGACGAACCGCTCGCCTGGCTCGCGCCGTCGACGCATCGCGACCGCTCGCCGCGCTGGTCGCCGGACGGCGAGCAGATCGCTTTCGTGCGCCTGCGCGGCCGCGGCGGCCCGCCCGAGCCGATCCTGGAGCGCACGCCGGAACCCTGGTCGATCCAGGTGGCCGACGTGGCCAGCGGTGATGCGCATACCGTCTGGGCCAGCCCCGACACGCTGCGCGGCTCTTTCCCCGGCGACCCCGTCCTCGACTGGGCCGCGGGCGACCGGCTCGTGTTTCTCGCGGATCTCGACGGCTGGCCGCACCTGTATTCCGTGCCGGCCGCAGGCGAGGCGCCGCCGCTGCTCCTGACGCCCGGCGAGTTCATGGTCGAGCACGTCGAGCTCGGCCCGGACCGCCGCTTCCTCGTCTACAGCGCGAACACCGGCACGGCGCGCGACGACGGCGAGCGCCGCCACGTGTTCAGCGTGCCGGTCGACGCCGCGAAACCCATCCCCATCACGGCGGGTGAATCGCTACAGTGGGAGCCGGTGATCGGCGGCGACGGCGGCCACGTCGCTTACATCGGCGCCACCGCCCAGCAGCCCCCGTTCGTCTACGTCGCTGAATCCGACGGCGAAGCGGTGCACGCGCTCACGGCGGACCGGCTGCCCGATGCCTTTCCCGCCGGCGAACTGGTGGTGCCGGTCGACGTCACGTTCGAAGCCAGTGACGGCGTGACGGTGCACGGCCAGCTCTTCCAGCGCGACGGCGGCGCGGCCGAAAAGCCCGGCATCATTTTCCTGCACGGCGGCCCGCCGCGGCAGATGCTGCTCGGCTGGCATTACTCCGGCTACTACAGCAACAGCTATGCGGTGAACCAGTACCTCGCGAATCACGGCTTCGTGGTGCTCTCGGTGAACTACCGCCTGGGGATAGGCTACGGGCACGCCTTCAACAACCCGCCGCACTGGGGGCCGACCGGCGCCTCCGAGTACCTCGACGTCGTGGCGGGCGGCCGCTTCCTGCAGACGGTCGACGGCGTGGATCCCGAGCGCATCGGGCTGTGGGGCGGCTCCTACGGGGGTTACCTGACCGCGCTGGGGCTCGCGCGCAGCCCGGAGCTGTTCAGGGCCGGTGTGGACCTGCACGGCGTGCACGACTGGTCGGTGCTGCTCGGCACCTGGTTCGGCGACCCGGGCTCGCGCTACGAGCAGGGCGACTTCGAGGAAGCGATCGAGGTGGCGTGGGAATCCTCGCCGAATGCCGACATCGCCGATTGGCGCTCGCCCGTGCTGCTGATTCATGGTGACGACGATCGCAATGTCCGTTTCCACCAGACGGTCGATCTCGTGCGGCGCCTGCGCGAGCACGACGTACCGTTCGAGCTCCTGGTGCTGCCGAACGAGATCCACGGCTTTTTGCGCTACGCGTCCTGGCTGAAGGCCAACACCGCGACGGTGGCATTCTTCCGCGAACAGTTCCTGGAGCGTGGTCGGGATTGAATCGCAACCTGCCCGGGCACACCCGGGTACTCGATCGTCAGGATCGTCCTGTCAGAGCTCCCGGATCCGGCTGACGGTGATGACGCGGTCGATGCGCTCGCCATTCCAGCGATAGCGGAAGTGCTGCCCCTGTACGGGCAGCGACACCGCGCGCGGGCGGAAGCCCGCGATGCATTCGCCTCCCGTTCGCCGCACGCTTCGATACAGGAGGCCGAATGCGCCGGCTTCACGCCGCCGGCTGCCGAATGCCTGGCACCTGGGCCAGGAGGCAAGATCCGGGTTTTGCAGGTGGCTGAAACGGCGGCCTCGAACGTCCTCGAGCGCCGCCTCGACCGTGCCCGTGTAGCAGCGCATGTCGAGCTCGATGGGATCCTCGTCGGTGTCGCGCAAGCGGCGTTCGCTGTGAAATACCGTTTCGGCTATGGCGGTGTCGACGCTCAGCCCCGCGTAATAAACCCCGTAGGCGCCGGCGCCGAAGCGGCTCGCGTACCCGATATGCGTGAAGGCCGCCATGACGATCGATGCACCGGGACCCGTCACCCATGCCTCTTTCGGCAGCAGGTACAGATTGCCGGCTTGCGCCTGCAGGCGGTCGTTGGTCAGCGATTCGATCGCGTACAGCACCTCGAGCTCGTCGGGCGAGACGAGCGTCTCGAACAGCGAAACGGGTGGGAATATCGAAGGCAGAATCCGGTATTGCGAGGTGCCCGTCAGGTGGCGGCGCCGCGGCGCCTCAGCCACGCCAGGCGTCCAGGTAACGGCGAACGTGATAAAGGTTGTCCACCTTTCCCTTCAGCATCACCTCCAGGGCCGACTCGCCGCCGAATGCCTTGTTGGGCCGTTTGATCCAGGCGGCGGCGCGCTCCCGCACGGGCAGCAGAATGTTGATCGCTTTGTAGATACCGATGAGCACGCTGATCCGCTCCAGCGTATCGCGCGGCAGCCCGGCGACTTTTCCCGCCCTCCAGCGATAGAACGTTCGCTGGCTGGGAGCTCCGAGCAACGTGACCTGTGCGTCGCGGTGCAAATCCCATTCCGCGACGAGATTGAAGAACGCCTTGAGCGCCACCGCATCGACCTCCGCCGGATCGAATGCCGCGAGCGGGCGTGGCGTCCCGGGATTCCGAAGGTTTGCCGCGTTCCGTGCCATTTGCTACATAATAGGATGATGCGTGCCCTTTGGCAAGGTTGTGGGCCTGTAACCGGCTCATGCCGGCGCGTCCGGTTCCGCCTCATCCCGTGCCAGTCCGCTGACAGCGATGATCGCGACGAGCGACAGCGCGAAACCCGGCACCAGCTCGTACAGCTCGAAAATTCCACCCATGTCGCGCGCCAGCGGCCATACGATGACGGTGACTCCGCCTGCGACCATGCCGGCCAGCGCCCCGTTACGCGTCATGCCGTTCCAGTACAGCGACAGCAGCACCGCGGGGCCGAAAGTCGCGCCGAAGCCGGCCCAGGCCCAGGCGACGAGCGCGAGCACGCGGCTGTCGGGATCGAGCCCGAGCACGAACGCGAGCGCCGCCACCGCCAGCACGGCGAGCCGGCCTGCCCACAGCAGCTCGCCGCGCCGCGCATCCTTGCGGACGATGCCTTTGTAGAAGTCCTCGGCAAACGCGCTGGAGGCCACCAGGAGCTGGGCCGCCGCGGTGCTCATGACCGCCGCCAGGATGCCCGATAGACAGATGCCGGCAAGCACGCCGGGGAAGCGGTCGACCGCCATGAAGATGAACACCTTCTCCACGTCCGCGCCCTGCAAGGGCCGCTCGAGCACGGCGATGCCGGTCAGTCCCACGACGAGGGCCGCAATCAGCACCACCGTCTGCCAGGTCATTGCGATCCGCCGCGCGGCGGGTATGCTGCCGGCGGCTTGCGCCGCCATGAAGCGCGCGAGGATGTGCGGCTGGCCGAAGTAGCCGAGCCCCCAGCCGACGAGCGAGGCGATGCCGATCAGCCCCAGCGCCTCGCCCGTGCCGGCGTCGACGAACGGATCGAGCAGGTCGGGATTAAGCGAATTCAGCGACTCCGCGATGCCGCCCGGCCCGCCGAGCGCAAACCACCCGAGCGCGGCCACGAGCACGAGGGCGACGAACATGAGGCTGCCCTGCAGCACGTCGGCCCAACTCACCGCGAGAAAGCCGCCGAAGAACGTGTACACCAGCACCGACGCCGCGCCCCAGAACACCGCCCAGCCGTAGTCGATCCCGAACAGTGCTTCGAACAGCTTGCCCGCGGCGACGAACCCCGAGCTCGTGTACAGGACGAAGAATACGAGAATGAAGGCGGCCGCAAGCAAACGCAGCATACGGGTCCGGTCGCCGAAGCGGCGTTCGAAGTAATCCGGCAGGGTCAGCGAATCGTCGAGCGCTTCGGTCCGCTCCCGCAGGCGGCCCGCGACCAGCTTCCAGTTGAGCCAGGTACCGGCGAGGAGGCCCAGCACCATCCAGCCGGCCTCCAGTCCCGCGGCGTAGGCGAGGCCGGGCAGGCCCATGAGCAGCCAGCCGCTCATGTCGGAGGCCTGCGCCGACAGCGCGGTCACGAAAGGCTTGAGGCTGCGGCCGCCGAGGATGTAATCCTTGAGGGTTTGCGTGCGGCGCCAGGCGACGAAGCCGAGCAGCAGCACCACGGCCATGTAGACCAGGAACGTGCCGACGATCGCGCCGTTGTGTACGCCCATCCCCCCTCCGCACCGGATGACGCCGGTATCTTACCGGATCACGGCGGCGGAGGATCAACCGGCGCGCCCGCCCGAGCCGCTTCGGGGGCGCGCCGCTTACTCAGTACGGATGCGGCCGGTCATGAACTGACGGCGCGCTGCTCCTGCTCGTAGAGCTGCCGCTCCTCCCGGACCGCTTGCGCGATACTGGGCCGTTGCAGCAGGCGGCCGTGATACTCGTTCACGGCGGGCCACTCCCGCAGGTCGATATTGCTGGACGCGGCCCAGTTGAGGACGGTGACGAGATACGCATCCGCCACGGTGAAGTGATCGAGGAGGAATTCGTGCCCGGCAAGGTGATTCTGCAGGACGTCGAGGCGCTGCGGCGCCTTCCCGCGCGCGTAGGCCTTCACGTCTTCGGGCGCTTTGCCGTCGAAGATCGGGGCGAAGATCGTCTTGTGCAGTTCCGTCGAGATGAAGCCGAGCCAGCGCGCGAGCTGGATGCGGCCGATCTCGTCGGCGGGCACGAGTCCGGATTCGGGGAACAGGCCGCCGACGAACTGCAGCACGGCGCTGTTCTCGGTCAGCATCTTCCGGTCGTCGGTGCGCAGCGCCGGCACCTGGCCCATGGGGTTGATCCTGAAATAGTTGGTCCCGTCCGCGAGCCGCTTCGCCTTCAGGTCCACCTGGGTGTAGTGGATGTCTTTGCCCGCTTCGTAGAACGCGATGCGCGTGGCCAGCGAGCAGGCGAGCGGTGCGAAATAGAGATTCATGGTCGCAATCCTCCGTGAGTGGTTTTTGTACTATACTGCATAAAATTACCAGTACGCAATATATTACTTACGAGATGGTACAAAAAACCGGAAAACGCGCGCGCGGCCGGCCGCGTGCCTACGACCCCGACCAGGCCCTCGCGCGCGCGATGGACACATTCTGGATCGGTGGGTACTCCGGCACGTCGCTGGATGCCTTGAGCGCCAGCACCGGTATGCAGCGGCCGAGCCTTTACGGCGCGTTCGGCGACAAGCGGTCGCTGTACCTGGAGGCGCTCGAGCGCTACACGGACGAGTCCATTGCGTCGATGCGGGAGACGCTGGATTTCGAGAGCAGCTTGCGCGACGGGCTCGCCACGCTCTACCACAGCGCGATTTCGTTTTACGCGCCGCGGAACGCCGATCCTCGCGGCTGCTTCCTGATCGGCACCGCCGCGGTGGAGGCGATGTCGGATCCCGGCATCCGCAACCGGCTGCGCAAGGCCCTCCGCCGGCTCGACCGGGTGTTCGAGGATCGCTTCCGGCAGGCACAAGCGACAGGCGAGCTGGACCGCCAAGCCGATCCGGCAGCCCTGGCCAAAATGGCATCGGCCGTGCTCCACACCCTGGCGCTGCGCTCACGCGCGGGCGACTCGCGCCCGTCGCTGCGCGCGATCGCGGAGCACGGCGTGCAGATGATCTGCGGAGCCCGTTCGAGGCGCTGAACGGCCGCGGGTCGGGGCCGAACCGCTACCCCTCCCAAGATCAGAGGCTGGCAGCCTGTTGCTGCAGGCGCTGCACGGCCTCGAGCGACTTCTGGACGTTCTCCTTCGGGGACATGCCGCCGATCGTTTCGGCGATCTTGCCGTCCGGCGTCACGATGAAGGTGGTGCGCTCGGCGAAGCCGTGGCCGATTTCGATGCCGCGCACGTCCTTGGCGCCCTCGATCGCTTCGTGGACGTCGAGCTCGTAAGAACGCGCGATCTCGCCGTTCGCGTCCGAGGCCACGGGCAGCTTGCCGGCGCAGTAGTCCGGATCGGCCGAGAAATCGTTGAGCCGCTCGATGCTGTCGAGCGACACGCCGATGACGCTCGCGCCGGCCGCTTCGAATTTGTCGATGTTCTCGGCGAACTCATGCGCCTGGATGTTGCAGCCCTTGGTGAAGGCCGACGGATAGAAATAGACGACCACCGTGCCCTTCTCGAGCGCTTCGCTCAGGGAGAAATCGAACTCATCGCCGGCCAGCGACGCTTTCGCTTCGAACGTGGGCGCGCTGTCGCCGGGCTGGAGGGCGGCCGCGGCCGGCAGGACGATGGTGGTGGAGCACAACAAGGCGAACAGATGCTTTTTCATGGCTATGCCCGTGGTTGGATGTGGTCGATTGAACCGTAGGGAGCCTGCAATCGTGAACTTTGCGGCGCTCCCGCGCAAGTTCCCGCGACCGGGCCGGCCCGGTCGCGCCTTCCGTGCGACGGCACCGATGGCCCGGCTCAGGGCCGCGGGTCCGCCCTGGCGCCGGCCTCGCATTTCACGCACTTGAGCTCCCGACCGAGCATGCGGTCGCGACCCGCCTGGGTCACGACCCACGGCCGGTTCGTCCACGGCGGGTTGTGCCGCACGTGCTGGTTGTGACCGCACGCGAGTTGCGCCACCCAGTGCTTCTCTTCGTCCTGGTGATACCCGACGATCTTCTGTTGCATGGCGGTAATTCGCTCTTCGCTGCTGCCGCACGGCGGACCGCTTATTATAGAAGCGTGGATGCTTCGATCCTCTGGTACGTGGCGGCCGCTGCGCTGATCCTCGTCGGCCTGGCCGGAACCATTCTGCCGGCCCTGCCCGGCGTCCCACTGGTGTTCGCGGGCATGTGGCTGGCCGCGTGGGCCGGCGATTATGCCGGGATCGGTGGCTGGACCGTGGTATTGCTGGGCGTGCTCGCCGGCCTTGCGCTCCTGCTCGACTTCATCGCCGGCCTGCTCGGTGCCCGGCGGGTGGCGGCCAGCACCGCGGCGTTATGGGGCGCGATGATCGGTACGGTCGTGGGCTTGTTCTTCGGCCTGCCGGGGCTGCTGCTCGGGCCGTTCGTCGGCGCGGTGGCCGGCGAGCTGCGCGCCGGGGGCGGTATTCACCGCTCGGCTCACGTCGGCGTAGCCACGTGGATCGGATTGCTTTGCGGCACGCTGGCGAAAATTGCGCTGTCGTTCACGATGCTGGGCGTCTTTACCGGCGCGCTGTTGATCGGCTGACTCGCGCTCACTCTGCCGCTTGCCCACCGCAGTTCCTTGACAGTCCCTGCCGGCACGGTATAAGTCGCGTTACCGCTTGGGGGGTACCACTACATGTTCAACCTGTCATTCCGGTCGATCGTCTTCGTGTTCGGCCTGTCGATTGCTCTCGCCGTTGCCTCGTTCCAGGGCGTTTCGATGCTGCAGCTCGCCAGGGCGGCGCTGGTCGTCAGCACGGTCCTCCTGGGGTTCATGGTCGGCGAAGCCGTGATGGGCCGTGCGCAGAGAAGGGCCGTTGCGAGGCGCCGCAAGGACGAGCACGAAGGCTAGGCCAGCTCTCACCGGCGCCGCCAGCGCGCCGGTGAACGCCGTGGCGCGTCATTCCGCGAGCGACATGCTCGACGGGATTTCGATACCGCGCTCCGTGAACTTGATCTCGAAGGACACGCGGCTGAAGAGCTTCTCGAACGACTCCATCATGTCGCCAGTCGCCTGCAGCATTTCCGGTGACGGCCCTTCGGCAGCACCGGCATCGTCCGGTTTCGCGGTATTGCTCGCGATGGCATCGCCGAGGAAGCCATAGTAACGGCCGGCATCCATGTCCATGCTCATGAACGGCGGCGGTTGTGCCGAAGTCGCGTTGAGCATGTCGGTGAGCCTGGTTTCGCTGCCGCTGCCGACCGACAACGCGAGCGCGTCCTCGGACATGGCGATGTACGCCGCATCGACCGTCGACGCGAGCGCCGGGATGTCGAGCTTCACCGGCTTCGAATCCGGCTGCAGGTTGAGCGACGCGATTTCGGGACTGAACATCGCGCCCATCGCAAGCAAACCCTGCGCGTTGTCGGTCGCGAGCAGGAAGCGCATGTCGATCTTCGTCGGCGGCTGCTTCTTCTCGATATCCAGTCCCTGGATATCGTCGATTACTGTGACGAAGCCGCGGATGCCGTAGACCACCGGCGGCAACGGCTGCTGCAAGGCCGCCCTGCCCTTCGCCACGCCCGCCTGCAGGTCGGCGAAAAGCTCGCACTCGTACGGGTCCGCTTCCATGGCGTCCAGCCTGGCGGCGTAGAACTCCCGCGCCGCCGCCATGTCGAGGCTCATCCCGAAAGAGAACAGGCCGCCCTGCTCCTGCCCCAGGCCGGGTACCGGCGCCGTGATCTTCTGCAGGCCGGCCGCGAGGTCGGGGCGCAGCTCGAACACGGATTTCGTCCTGATGTTCTCCGTCGAGAGCTCCGTATAACCGGCAACTACCCGCGGCACGATACCCGCCATGGCGCGGATCTCCGTCTTGCAGACGTCTGTCAGGGCCTTGGTGTCGTGCTCCGTGGCCTCGAGCAGCCACTGGTTGATGCCGGACTGCTCGTCGAGGAATGCCGCGGCGATACGCTCGATATCCAGCATGCCGAGCCCGTATTCCAGGTAGCCGTAGGTTTCCGCGAGCTTCGCCAGCGCGCCCGAGTCCGCAATGCTGGTCGCCGGCAGCGTGAGGCCCAGGACCGATTTCAGCAAGTCGTCCGGCAGCCTGGCCGGCACGAAGGTCGCGACAAGCTGATCGTCGATGACAGCGACGATGAAGCGTCCATTATCGTCGCCGGCGTACCGGTAGGAGTGGCCGTCGATCGTCGCAACGTCCATGGCTTCGCCGGCGCGCTCCTCGAGCTTCGCGAACGTCTCGTTGAACAGCGCGCCGTCACTCAAGGTGACGCGGAACACCGGCAACAGGCCGACGCCATAGAAGGCTGCGACGGAATTCTTGTCGATACCGGCCGCTGGAATGCCCTCCGGGGTGATCATCCCCGCCACTTCGTCGATGATCGCGGCGAAGCGTTGCCGCGCGTCGGCGTTGAGCCCGGCCTGCCCCCCGTCTTCCGGCGCCTGCTCGATCGCGGCCTGGACCAGCTTGCGGTAGGCCTGCATGACCTCTCCCGTGCTGGCGCCGAGCTTCTCACGGACGTCGTCGGGAATGCGCTTCGTCGCCGCGAACACATAAGGCGTCTCGGCCGGCACGTAGCGGAGGATGCCTTCCTCGGAGGTCAAGCCGTCCTGCGGCTTGTCCGAGCAGGCGATCAGGGCCAGCGGCAGGACGAGCACGAACGAGAGGAGAGTCTTGCGGATGGCGCCTGGCAGCATGTTGTAACTCCGGGAAAAGTGGCCGGTGCACACTAGAGGCTGTGCATGGCGCGGTCGTGAACCGGCATCACAGCTTGACTATTTCCGGCGGAATTATACCCGTTGGAGGTGCCGGCAGGTTCGCACGGGTAAACTGGAAACATGATCCGGAATGCGGACAGCGGCGACCTCGAAGCGGTGCTGGCGCTCAACGAGGCGTCGGTGCCGCAGGTGAACTCCGTGCCGCTGGCGCAGCTCGAGAAGTTCCGGCGGGAGGCGGCATACTTCCGGGTGGCGCTCGTGGACGGCGCGGTGGCGGCGTACCTGGTCGGCCTGGCGCCGGATGCCGACTACGGGAGCCTCAACTTCCGGTGGTTCAAGGCGCGCTATGACGACTTCGCTTACATCGACCGGGTGGCCGTGGCGGAAGCGGCGCGGCGGCTGGGGCTCGGGAGCGCCTTGTACGAGGACTTCGAGCAGCATTTCACCGGGCGGGCGCCGCGGCTCGCCTGCGAGGTGAACCTGCGGCCGCCGAATGCGGCGTCCATGGCCTTCCACCGGCGGCACGGATTCGTGCAGGTGGGCGAGCAGCCGGTGGACGGCAAGATCGTGGCGATGATGATCAAGGAGTTGTAGGCGGGTTCCAGTATAATGCGCCGCCTTTCCGGCCGGGGCCGGATGCCAACCTCCATATGTCCACCGTAGAAGATCTTCGCAACATCGCCATCATCGCGCACGTCGACCATGGCAAGACCACGCTCGTCGACCGGCTGCTGCAGCAGTCCGGCACGCTGGGGCCGCGGGCGGCCGTGCCGGACCGCGTGCTCGACTCGAACGACCTCGAGCGCGAGCGCGGCATCACGATTCTCGCGAAGAACACCGCCATCCGCTGGGGCGACTACCGCATCAACATCGTCGACACGCCGGGCCACGCCGACTTCGGCGGCGAGGTCGAGCGCGTGCTCTCGATGGTGGACAGCGTGCTGCTGCTGGTCGATGCCGTCGACGGCCCGATGCCGCAGACGCGCTTCGTCACCCAGAAAGCATTCGCGCGCGGGCTGAAGCCGGTCGTCGTCATCAACAAGGTCGACCGGGACGGCGCGCGCCCCGAATGGGTGCTGAACCAGACCTTCGATCTCTTCGACCGGCTGGGCGCGACCGACGAGCAACTCGATTTCCCGGTCATCTACACCTCCGCCCTCGAAGGCTACGCCGGCACCGGCCCCGACGTGCGCTCGGGCGACATGAGCCCGCTCTTCGAATGTATCGTGCACCAGGTGCCGCCGCCGGACGTCGACGTGGTCGGCCCGCTGCAACTCCAGATTTCGAGCCTCGCGTACGACCCGTACGTCGGCGTGCTCGGTATCGGGCGCATCCGCCGCGGACGTATCGAAGCCAACCAGGCGGTGAGCGTCGTGGCCGCGGACGGGAGCGTCCGCCGGGCGCGCGTGCTGGAGCTGTTCGGCTTCCACGGCCTCGAGCGGCGCAAGATCGCAGCCGCGGGGGCGGGCGACATCGTCACGCTGTCCGGCATCGACGACCTCAACATCTCCGACACGATCTGCCCGCGCGACAAGCCGGACGCGCTGCCGCCGCTCGCCGTCGACGAGCCGACCATCAGCATGAACTTCCTCGTCAACAAGTCGCCGTTCGCGGGCCGCGAGGGCAAGTACCTGACCAGCCGCCAGATCCGCGAACGCCTCGAGCAGGAGCTGAAGCACAACGTCGCGCTGCGGGTCGCCCCGACCGAGGACCCGGACAAGTTCCGCGTCTCCGGGCGCGGCGAGCTGCACCTGTCCGTGCTGATCGAGACCATGCGGCGCGAAGGTTTCGAGCTCGCAGTCTCGCGCCCGGAGGTCATCCTCCACGAGATCGACGGCGTGCGGCACGAGCCCTGGGAGCAGCTCACCGTCGACCTGGAGGAGGCCTACCAGGGCGCCGTCATGTCGCGGCTTGCCGAGCGCCGCGGCGAATTGCAGGACTTGATCCCCGACGGCCGCGGCCGCGTGCGCCTCGATTACCGCATCCCGACCCGCGGGCTGATCGGCTTCCGCACCGAGTTCCTGACCGCGACCTCGGGCACAGGGCTCATCTATCACGTCTTCGACGCTTACGACCGGCACCTCCCGCTCGGGATCGGGCAACGCCAGAACGGCGTGCTCGTGTCCATGGTGGCGGGCAAGGCGCTCGCCTACGCCCTCTATAATCTCCAGGACAGGGGGCGGCTGCTCATCGGCCACGGCGAGGCGGTCTACGAAGGCATGATCATCGGCATCCACTCACGGCAGAACGATCTGTCGGTCAACCCGACCAAGGCGAAGCAGCTCACGAATATCCGCGCCGCGGGCAGCGACGAGAACATCCTGCTCACGCCGCCCGTGCGGTTCTCGCTGGAGCAGGCGCTGGAGTTCATCGATGACGATGAACTACTTGAAATAACCCCCGTAAGTCTAAGAATCAGAAAGAAACACCTGACGGAGCACGAGCGCAAGCGCGAGCTCCGGCTGCGCGCATGACGGTTGCTCGCAAGGCCCGCGGTTGATGCCGGACCCGAGGCGCGATCCCGACCACGCCTTCGCCGCGCTGCGCCCGGACGACATCCTCGGCCCACTCGAGGAGCTCGGCTTCATCAGCGACGGCCGCCTGCTGGCGCTCAACAGCTACGAGAACCGCGTCTACCGGGTGGGGCTCGAGGACGGCGAGCCGGTCGTCGCCAAGTTCTACCGGCCGGGCCGCTGGAGCGACGCGGCGATCCTCGAGGAGCACAGCTTTACGGCAGAGCTCGCGGAGCAGGAGATCCCCGTAGTGCCCCCCTTCGAGCAGGACGGGCGCACCCTGCACCACTCCGGGCCGTTCCGCCTGGCCGTGTTCCCCTGCCGGGGCGGGCGCGCGCCGGAGCCGGATTCGGCGGATGTGCTGCGGCAGCTCGGGCGGCTCGTGGCGCGCATGCACCTGCAGGGCGAAGTGCGGCGGTTCGAGCATCGGCCGCGGATCGACATCGAGTCCTACGGCAGCGAGTCGCACCGCTACCTGCTCGAGGAGGACTTCATTCCGCCGGATCTGGTCGATGCTTACAACGGCGTGGCGGAGCACCTGCTCGACAACGTTGCCGCCTGCTTCGAGCGCGCCGGGCGCGTCCGCGAAATCCGGCTGCACGGCGACTTGCACCCGGGAAACGTGCTGCACGGCGGCGAGGCGTTCTTCATCGTCGATTTCGACGACGTGCGCAGCGGGCCGGCCGTACAGGACCTCTGGATGTTCCTGTCCGGCGGGCGCGAGGAGCAGACACCGCAGCTCGCGGCGCTGCTCGACGGCTACGAGGAATTCCGGCGCTTCGACGCGCGCGAGCTGCACCTCGTGGAGGCGCTGCGAAGCTTGCGGATCATGCACTACGCCGCCTGGCTCGCGCGCCGCTGGGACGATCCCGCCTTCCGGATCGCTTTTCCCTGGTTCGACACGCCCCGCTACTGGGACGAGCACATCCTGACCCTGCGCGAGCAGGCGGCGCTGACGCAGGAGCCGCCGCTCGTCTGGATGACATAAGACCGCGGGATCCACCGGCGCGGGGCGGCATATTTGCGCTGCCCGGGTACCGGGTCTAAAGTCGATGTATAGACTCCGCGGAAGCGCCGGAGGAACTCCGGAACCCGCGAACGTTCTGATACAGGGATAAAATGCCGCATGACGGCCCAGCCCCGGATTCCAGTTTGATCGCCAAGAGCCTGAAGCCCTTTTCATTCGTTGCAATGTCGATTGCGCTGTCCGGCTGCTCCACTCAAGTCACTCTGCAGAATCCGACGATTCCCGATCCGTTGATCGAGACCCTGCCGCTCGCCGTGGCGGTGCGCTACCCGGAAGCGTTCCAGCATTACGTCCACAAGGAAAAAGTCATCGGCAAAGACGAGTGGACGATCGATATGGGACGCGCCAACAGCATGCTGTTCACGCAGCTTTTCGGCGCGATGTTCGCGGACTGCACGGTCATCGGGGAACCCCCGACACCGAGTGACGAGGACGAGGAAGGCCCGGACAAGCCCATACGCTGCAATTTCGTGGCGCCCGGCACCGATCCCGGCACCTTGCCGATCGACGCCCTCATCGAACCGAGCATCGACGCGTTCGAATTCTCCGTGCCGGAGCAAAGCCAGACGGATTCATTCGCGGTCTGGATCCGCTACCGATTGAAGATCTTCGACGCGGATGGCAACGAGATCGCGAACTGGCCACTCAGCGCCTACGGCAAGAGCATGGACAGCTTCATGGGCAGCGACGAAGCGCTGCGCCGTGCCGCCGTCCTCGCCATGCGCGACGCCGCGGCGCTGGTCATCCTGCAGATGGACAAATCCGCGAACATCAGCGCGCTCGTCGCATCGCGGCGCGCGCGCCCCGCGAGCACCACCGGCGGCGTCATCGAGGCGCTGCCCGTCAACAAGGCGTTAACGACCGCTACGGAGGAGAGGCAAGATGATTCCGGCTAAGCTGAATCGGATCGCTATCTACAGCGGGCGGGGGATCATGGTCGCGGCGCTCGCCGCGGGTCTGTCCGGGTGCGTGACGTCGCGCGTCGAAGACGTGCGCCAGGAAGCAACCGGCATCACACCGGGCGACGGCGTCGTCATCATGGCGAAGAGCTATCATCTCGGCAACGAGACGGAAGCGGATTTCATCACCTGCGTCGGCGAGGAGATCAGCGAAGGCGACTCGGGGCTGCGCGTGATCCCGCACAAGGAATTCGTGGACGCCCTGTTCCCCTGGTTCGAGCCGCGCACCGCGCCGGCCGAAACGAAGGGGCTGCCGGAGCTGATGCAGCGGCCCGGCGTGGCGGAAATGATCGAGAAGACAGGCGTCCGCTACGTGGTGTGGCTCGACGGCAGCACCGACCGGGTCGCCGGCGGCGGCAGCATGTCCTGCGCGGCCGGTCCGGGCGGCGGCGGCTGCTTCGGTTTTGCGTGGTGGCAGAACGACGCCAAGTACGAGGCGTCGGTGTGGGATCTGGAGGGACTCGAGGACGCCGGCACGGTGAGCGCCGACGTCAGCGGAACCTCGTTCCTGCCGGCCATCGTCATCCCGATCCCGCTGATCGCGCGCACCCAGGCCCACGCCTGCGGCGGCCTCGCCGAACAGCTCCGGCTGTTCATCGTGGGCGACAAGGCCAAGCAAGCCACCTGACCTGCGGGCAGGTGCCGGGTCGTACTTTCGTAC
>DASSBS010000079.1:0-21118 GCA_035698445.1 Woeseiaceae bacterium | reverse complement strand
GCTCGCGCGTCTCTTCGTCAGCGAAACGGGATTGACATTTGCGGAGTGGCGCCGTCAGGTGCGCCTGCTCGAGGCCATCGATCGGCTCGGCAAAGGGCAGGCGGTCACGCGCGTCGCGCTCGACCTCGGCTACGAGAGTCCAAGCGCGTTCATCGCGATGTTCCGGCGCTCGCTCGGGGCGCCGCCGGGGAAGTATTTCAAGCACGCCGCGGCGGGCGCCGAATAGCGGCGTATCGGAGCGTTGCCGCCGGTGCATCGGTCAAAGCGCGGGCCTGAGCGCGGCTTCGTTGAAGCAGGGAATAAATCCTTAAGGCCATCCGTTCTCCCTGCACAAGCTGCTTAAGGAGGACACATCATGGCTTGCAACACTCGCACGAATACCCCGGACCGCACGTGGACGGCGAAGATTCCGGTCCTGTTACTTTGCCTGTCGGCCGGCAGTCTCGCGCTTTCGGCTGAGGCCGACATCGGTACGGATGCCGACGCATCGGTGAATGCCGGCGTTCGCTTTGGCAGCGAGCACGGCTCGCAAGGGAACAGCGCTGAAGGTGACGCGCGCGCCGATGCCGATGCAGGAGTGAACGGCCACGCCAGCACCGGTACCCATACCCATACCGGTGCGGCCGGCACGGTCGATGCAGCGGCCGAGGCCGTCACCGAAGCGGCGCTCTCCGCCGCCGGTTCCGCGGAAGCGACGGCCGGCGCCGCGGTGGAGAACGCGATCGACACGGCCGTCGACCTCACGGGCGAAGTCGATACGGACGTCGCGAGCGAGCTCGCGGCCGAAGCCACCGGTGCCGCCGATTCCGCAATGACGGAAGAGGTCGATGCCGCCGCGGAAGCCGCCGTCGAGGGTGAGATCGAGAGCACTGTGGACGCCGCCCTCGAGGAGGACATCACGGAGGTCGTCGAAGCGGACGTCGAGTCCGAGGTCGACGATGCGATTTCCCTGCTGGACAACGGCTGACCGCATCAGTCCCCACGACCCGATTGCCGGTGGGCGTCCGCCCACCGGCTTTTTTCCAGGAGAAGAACAATGCCCATTCGGACGATATCTTCCGCGCTGTGCCTGATAACCGCGCTGGCAGCCTCTGCCGTCACCGCGGCGGATGACCGCGTCGACTTCAACGGCGAGGCGGCGACCGGGATCGAATACGACAGCAACGTCAGCGTCATCGATCTCGATAAGAACACCGGCCGGGGGGATGCGGCGCTGTTGACGGATCTCGGCCTGGGCGCGGACATCACGCTCACCGAAGCGGTTGCGCTAAAGCTCGGCTATGACTGGTCACAAACCCGCCACCAGGATTTTTCGGACTTCGACCTGTCGATGCACAAAGCATCCGCCGCGCTGAAATACGACGCCGGCATCGTCGACACCGGGCTCGCGCTGCACTACGTGGATGCGCAACTCGGCGGCGACGATTTCCTGGAGATGCGCCGGTTCAGCCCGAGCCTCGCGAAGCTGTTCGGCGAGCACTTCTACCTTCGCGGCGCGTACGTCCGCGCTGACAAGCATCACCGGACCGACGGCGGGCGCTCGGCCGTCAACGACGGCCTCGCGGCGGACGCGTTCTGGTTCCTGGACGGGCCAGGCCGATACCTCGCCCTGGGGCTGCTGATCGCCGACGAGAATGCCGCCAACGACGACTTCGATTACGCCGGCCAGCGCCTCAAACTCACGTACGCGCAGCGCATCGAGGCAAGCGGTCTCGATGTGGAGCTGAAGTTCCGGCTGCAGCTCGAGCGGCGCGACTACCGGCAGCTCCTGGAATCGTCGTTCTTCGCGACCGATCCGTCGCGCCGCGCCGACGAGCGTCAGCGCGCCGCGCTGCTGCTGGACGTTCCGTTCAACGAGTGGCTCGCGGTGAAAGGCGGCATCGAGTACGCCAGGAACGTCTCGAATCTCGCCTCCGCCGACTTCGACGAAGTGAGCTACTCCGCCAGGCTGGCGGCCGCGTTCTGATTCCGTTGCGGTTGCACGAGGCCGTATCCGAAGACCGGATCGAAGCCTTCGTCGCCGAGGTCCACCGCGGTCGCCTTCAGCGATTCGAGCAGCGCCTCTTTCGGCAGGCCGCTGCCGTAGAGCGCAGCGGCGATGACGGCAGCGACGTGCGGCGACGCCATGGACGTGCCGGACTCGAAACGAAAGCCGCCGAGGCTGTTCGCCACCTTCACGTTCACGCCCGGTGCCGCGAAGGCGACTTGCTGACCGCGATTGGCGTACGGGAAGATGCGCCGCTCGCGGTCGACGGCCGTGACGCCGACGACCGACTCGTACGCCGCCGGATATAGCGGCTCGCCGGCGGGTCCGTTGTTACCGACCGCGGCCACGACGACAGGTCCGTCCGCCGCGATACTGGCCAGGGCCCGCTCGAGCAAGGCATCGGCGGGACCCGCGAGGCTCATGTTGATCACGTCGACGTCGCTGCCCGCCAGCCAGTCGAGCGCCGCGACCAGGCTTTCCGTCGTAGCGCCCGGAGCGAATCCCGGCTTCCGGAAAAATACCGAGGCGGCGAGAATCTCCGCATCATCACCACTGTTCGCCGCCAGGATGGACGCAACCGCGGTGCCGTGCCCGAGCGGCCGCTCGCCCTCGTGCGGCGCGAAATCCCGGCGAATCACGTTTACGTCAGCGAGCGCCGGGTGTCGCGCTGCGACGGCGGAGTCAATGAGGCCGATCCGCACGTGCGCGCCGGGCGACCCGGGCTCGCTCGCCACGGAGTCCCCGCCCTCCGAAGCGGCGCCTGCCGCGTCCGCGAGACGGTAGAGGAAGTTGTAGTCGACCGCGGCATCCGGGAACTCCGCGCGCAGGTTGCCCGCGGCCTCCGCCAGCGAGCGAGCCGCCGGCCCGGTGATCCGCACCAGCACGAAGCCGAGCGAGGGCAATGGCCGCGCGTCGGTGACGGCCCAGCCGGACTGCCGGAGCCGCGAGAGTGCCGCGGGCTCGATCAGCATCATGAGCACGTCCTCCTCGATCGCGTGACCGAGCGGGTCGACGCCCGCGACGAACGGGCGCAGAGACCCCAGGGCGGTGGCCGCCACCTGTTGCGCGGCGGTCGGCACCGCGGCGGTCGTCTTCTCGACCGCGCCACGGGCTTCGTCCTCCGCCTCGGTGAGCGCCTCGTCGAGCGGCGCAACCGCTCCGTCCAATCGATCTTCCAGCAACGGATCGCCGATCGGCCGCCCGATCATGTCGTCTAACGGCGACGACGGGAGGAGCTGCGCCGGCGCGGGGTACGCGAAGAAGAGCAGCGCCAGCCCGGTTGCGAGCGCGATTATGCACAGGTGATGAGACAATGGCTTCACGGTTGCAGGCACTCCGTCCCGCCTGGTTATGTCGGGATTTGGCGGGCACTCGTATTCCGCTGGAATAAAACCACAGGGTTCGACGTATGAGCAAGCAAGGAAGCCGAACACTGCGCGGGCGCCGCAGTGAGCTGATCGAAATCCTGCCCCGGCTGAGGCGATTTGCGCTGAGTCTCACCGGGCATCCGGCCGATGCGGATGATTTGCTGCAGTCGACCGTCGAGCGTCTTCTCGCGCGCGGGCTGCCCGACGAAGCGGAGCTCATGCCATGGAGTATCAGGGTTTGCAGAAATATCCGGATCGACGAGATTCGCGCGAGCAAGGTGCGGCGCAGGGCGGGCGAGGAGCTGGCGCACGGCGCAGACCGCGTGGTGTCGGGAGAGAGCGACACGTTGACCGAGCTCACGCTGCGCGAAGTGCAGGGCGCGCTCTCGGAGCTGCCGGAGGACCAGCGCGCCGTGCTGGAACTGGTGGCCGTGGAGGGGCACTCGTATCGCGAAGCGGCGGCGATGCTGGAGACGCCGATCGGCACGGTGATGAGCCGGCTGGCGCGCGCACGCGCTGCACTTGCCGAGCGTTGCCGGAAACCGGCGGCGTTATCGATTGCAAAAAGGAAAACGAGCGATGACTGACGTCAGGGAGGATCGCGAGGACGAGCTGCTGTCGGCTTATCTCGACGGTGAGCTTCCACGAGCGGAAGCAGAGGAGTTGACGCGGCGCCTGGCGCGCGAGCCGGCGTTGTCGGAACGTCTCGAGGAATTGCGCACGATGAACCGCGCGGCGGTTGCGGGTTTCCGTGCGTTCGACGAGCGGCCGATGCCGAAGCGGGTGCTCGAGTTACTCGGGGAAAACGCAGCGGAGGGAACTGCGGGAAACGTGGTGCGGTTCAGGCAGCTCCCGCGGCTCGGCGAGTTCTTCCGGCTGCCCGTCGCCCTTGCCGCCAGCATCGCGCTCGTCGCCGGCCTTTGGCTCGGAGGCCTGCCGGCCAGGCGCGGAGCGCCGGACGACGTCGCGTATGCCAGCCGCATTGCCGAAAGTTCGGCCCTTCACGCGGCCTTCGATCGGGCCGCGAGCGGCGAGGTGATCGAGCTCGGCGGCGACCGCCATGCCACGCCTTTGCTCACGTTCCTGAGCGACGGTGGCGGCTGGTGCCGCCAGGTGCGGATCACCGGCGGACCGGCACCCGCCGACGCGCTGGCCTGCCGCCGCCACGGCCAATGGCAGATGGAGCTCGTGACGTTCGGTGCGGCAACGCCGGCGCCGGGCGCAGGGGCGTACGGCCAGGCATCGGCCGGCGGCACTCCCGCCATGCGAGCCGCCCTCGACCGCCTGATGGGACGCGAGCCGCCGCTCGGGCGCGCGGAGGAGGCCGACGTCATCGGCCGGGAGTGGCAGGTCCCTCCCTGATACCGGGCCGGCCGCGGCTTTACCTGCACGACCCGCCCTTAATTATTTCTTCAGGTGCGTCCGGCACTCTGGGTTCATCGCGGGGCTGCCACCGTGCCGGTTGGCCTCGGCAACAACAAACCCGGCACGATGACCTTGATGATGGATTTGCCATGCTGGCACGCTATGCATTCGCGGCGATCACCGCCTTCCTTGCCGCGTCAAGCGCGTCGGCGATCGCGAGAGGATTTCCGCAAAGGTCCGGATCGACGCCGGCGGCGAGGAAGGAAATCAGGGCGATCTATACCGCAACGCCGCCGGTGCTGGACGGACGGCTGACGGATCCGGCCTGGCAGGACGCGGCCGTTGTCGATGACCTGCACATGGTGGTGCCGAACGAATACGCGCCGCCATCGGAGCCGTCACGCATCTACATCCTGTACGACGCGAATACGTTGTATTTCGCCGCGCGTTTCCGGGACAGCGAACCCGACAAGGTGACGGCGAATGTGATGCGCCAGGGCGACCAGTCGGAAGGCGAGGATGCATTCTCGATCATGCTCGACCCGTTCAACCAGGGCCGGAACGGCTACGTATTCAAGATCAATCCCAACGGCGTGCGGAGCCAGGCGTTCTACACCAACGTGAGGGACCTGAACTGGAGCTGGCAAGGCATCTGGCGCGGAGCCGCGGCGCGGGATGGCGACGGCTGGACGGCGGAAGTCGCCATCCCCTTCAAGACCCTGTCGTTCAATCCGGACAACGACGCCTGGGGCCTCAATTTCACGCGCTGGCTCGGCCGCCGGCACGAACGGTTCGGCTGGGTATCGCACAATCACACCCAGAACCCGGCCAACTCGGGCCAACTCGCGGGGCTCGTCGGCATCGAGCAGGGATTCGGTCTCGACATCGTGCCCGGCGTCAGCATGAGCGGGGTCCGGAACTATACGGATGGCTTGACCGACACCGGTCTTGAGCCGTCCGTCGACGTCTTTTACAAAGTGACACCGGCCATGACCGCCGCCTTGACGGTGCACCCCGATTTTTCGGGCACGTCGGTGGACACGAGGCGAATCAATCTCACGCGCTTCGACCTGTTCTTTCCGGAGCAGCGCAAATTTTTCCTGCAGGACGCGGACATATTCGCGTTCGGCGCGATCGAGGAAGAAGGCCCGATGCCCTTTTTCTCGCGGCGTATCGGCCTTGCCGCTTCCGGTGAAGCGCTCGACATCGACGTCGGCGCCAAGCTGACGGGCAGGGCGGGAGGCTTCGATATCGGCGTGCTCGATATCAGGCAGGAGACGCCGGACCATCGGGGTACGCGCAGCCTGCTCGTGGCGCGCGTTGCGAAAAACGTATTGAGCGAATCCAGCGTCGGGATGATCGTCACCAAAGGGGATCCGATCTCGAACCTGGACAACGCACTGGCCGGGGTCGATTTCCGGTACTTGAACACGCGCATCGGCAACAACCGCACGATCATTGGTTCCGCCTGGTACCAGCAGTCCGACACGGAGGGCCTGCACGGGAACGATGCGGCCATGGGGATCGCACTGGAGCTGCCGAGCGAGGAGGGGTGGCGCGCGGAACTGGAGTGGCGGGAGGTGCAGCCGAACTATTATCCGGCGCTCGGTTTCGTCGACCGTACGGACGTTCACGAGTCGGAGCTCGAGCTCGGTTATGCGTGGCGGCCGCTGGGGAGCCGGATTCGATCGGTGGCAACCAACGTCGAATTTACGCGCGTGGAGAAAATAGGCGGCGACGTCGAATCGAGGAATGTCGAATTCACCGTGCTGGAGCTCGAGAATCATGCCGCCGATGACCTGGAGCTGAGCTACCTGATGGAGCGCGAGCGCCTTACGGAGCCTTTCGAAATCTCAAAAGGGGTCGTCATCCCGCCCGGAGACTACGCGTTCAACAGCTATTGCGTCGAGCTTGCGACCGGGGAACAGCGCGTGCTGGCCAGTGGCTCGTTTGCCTGCGACGGCGATTTCTACGGCGGCAGGCGGCGTTCTGCCGGAAGCGACCTCATCTGGCGGCCGAACCCTCATTACCAGTTCGGCCTGGGATTCGAATGGAACGATATCGATCTCCCGGCAGGAAGCTTCATCACGCGGCTTGCCAATTTGCGAGCGGACGTAGCCTTTACCGCAACCTGGTACTGGGAGAATTTCGTGCAGTACGACAACGTGTCGGACTCGATCGGCATCAACAGCATCCTGCGATGGGTTCCCGAGGCCGGCCGCGAAACCGTGCTCGTGCTGAACCGGCAGTTCGAGGATTTCGACGGCGGTCACCACTTTCGTTCGACGTATGCGGAACTGACCTTCAAGCTGGGCTACACACTCCGCTTCTGATCTCCGTCGTCCGAAGGCTGTCCCGGACGCAGCGGTGCAGCCTGTCCGGCCGGCCGGGGACCTGAGCCGGCGCACCAAATGCATTATCATCGCGGTATGACGCGACGACCCCGTGGCGTTGCGGCCGGCCATTCGAGTGACGCCCGGCTGCAGCGTTGTCTCATTACATCGCTCGCTTGCACGTGGCTCCTGCTCGGCGCCGCCTGTGCCACGGCACCTCCCCAGAACATCGAAAACCTTTGCGCTATCTTCAAAGAAAAGCCCGATTGGTACGACGATGCCAAGGACTCCGAGGAACGCTGGGGCACGCCGATTCACGTGCAGATGGCGATCATCCGGCAGGAATCCTCGTTCCGGTTCGATGCCCGGCCGCCGCGCACGAAGCTCCTCGGCTTCATCCCGTGGACACGCCCATCGGATGCCTACGGCTACGCGCAGGTGCTGGAGAGCACCTGGGCCTGGTACGAGGACGAGACCGGCCGCTGGTATGCGGACCGTGACGATTTCGGGGATGCGATCGACTTCGTTGGCTGGTACACCAACCGGACGCAAAAAATGCTCGGCATCTCCAAATGGGACCCGTACAACCAGTACCTCGCCTATCACGAGGGCCACACGGGCTGGAAGCGAAAAACCTGGCGCGGCAAGCGTTGGCTGGTGCAGACGGCGCGCCGCGTCGAGCACCGGGCGGAGGAGTGGGGCGCGCAACTGAGGCGCTGCCAGGACGAACTGGAGGACGGCTGGTGGATATTCTGATGCCGAACCAATCGAGCGCCGAGCTTTCCAAACTTGACCGGCACGTGAGGCAGGTATCTTGATCAAGCAGCTTTTCGACCAGATCGTCGACTCGCTCACCGCGGGATCGGCTGAAAGCAGCGCGGAGGAGCGCGACAAGGCGATTCGCAGGGCAACGGCCGTGCTCATGCTCGACGTGGCGCTCGCCGACAAGGTGTTCGACGAGGCCGAGCTCGACCGGCTGCAGGAAATCGCGCGGAGCCACTTCGGCCTCGGGCCTGAAGAAGCCGCCGCGCTGATTGATCGCGCAAAGAGCGAGGCCGAAGACCTCGTCTCGTTGCACGAGCTCACGCAATTGCTGCACAACAACCTGAGCGAGCCCGAAAAAGCCGAGATCGTCGGCATGCTGTGGCAGATCGCCTACCAGGACGGGCAGCTCGACAAATACGAGAATTCGCTGGTGCTGAAGATCAGCGACCTGCTGTACGTCAGCCGCGGCCGCGTGATGCGCCTGAAGCACGACGCGCAGCAAGCCGCGGATCCGACCTGAAGCGAAATCCAACTTAAGGAACCGGATCGACAGCCCGGCACGTAAACCGTGCCGCGCCACGGGGAACCCGACGAATGAAAGCAAACTGGCTGGCTGCCGCCGGCATCGGCGCGATGCTCGCCGTGATCGCGGCCGGGGCGTTTTTCAACGGGGCGGCAGGACCGGAAGTGCTGGGCGTCCGCGCGGAATTCCTCCTCTTCGTCATCACGCTGCTCGGCGTGGCGCTGTTCCACCACCGCACGCTGGAAGTGGCGCTCACCGGACTCGTGGCCATCCTGGCGCTCAAGCTGCTGACGGCGGCCGATTTCCAGCCGGGTCACCACCTGCTGCTCGAAGCCCCGATACTCGTGAACCTGTTCGGGCTGCTGCTGGGCTTCGCCGTTCTCGCGCGGCACTTCGAGCAATCGCAGGTACCGGAAATCCTGCCGCGGTTCCTGCCCGATGACTGGCAGGGCGGCTTCGTGCTGCTCATCATGATCTTCGTGCTGTCATCTTTCCTCGACAACATCGCCGCGGCGATGATCGGCGGCACGGTCGCGATGCACGTCTTCAAGAAGCGGGTCGACGTGGGCTACCTCGCCGCGATCGTGGCGGCGAGCAACGCGGGCGGCTCGGGCTCGGTGGTCGGCGACACCACGACGACGATGATGTGGATCGAAGGCGTGGCTGCCTTCGACGTATTGCATGCCTACATCGCCGCGGTGCCCGCGCTCCTGTTCTTCGGCGTCGTTGCCGCGCGCCAGCAGCAGCGCCATCAGCCGATACAGCGGGGCGAGACCGGCCCGCATCCGGTGCATTGGCGCCGCGTCGGCGCTGTTGGCCTGATCCTGGTCGGCGCGATTGCCGCCAACATCCTGCTCGATTTCCCGGCAGCCGGCGTGTGGCTCGGCATCCTCGTCTCCGCGGCGTTCGTGCGGACGGACTGGCGGGTCGTGCCGGCCTCCCTGAAGGGCAGCCTGTTCCTGATTGCGCTGGTAACCTGCGCGTCGCTGATGCCGGTCGAGACCTTGCCGCCGGCGTCCTGGACGACCGCGTTCGGCCTGGGCTGGGTGTCCGCCGTGTTCGACAACATACCCTTGACCAAGCTCGCGCTGGACCAGGGCAACTACGACTGGGGCGTGCTGGCCTACGCGGTCGGCTTCGGCGGCTCGATGATCTGGTTCGGCTCGTCCGCGGGCGTGGCGTTGTCGACCCTGTTCCCGGCGGCAAAATCGGTCGTCGACTGGTTGAAGCGCGGCTGGCACGTGGCCGTGGGCTATGTGATCGGCTTTTTCGTGCTGCTGGCCGTCAGCGGCTGGCATCCGCAGCCGCTCCCCTGACGCCGGTGTTCAGGCTCCAGCTTCCGGCAGGCGCCGCAAGCGGCCGTATTGTGGCGCCCACGCAACAGCCAATCACGCGTCGCAATCAAAATAAAGGGGTCCACTTGTCGCGCCCGCGCGTCTAAGGGGGTGCAAGCATGCTTGCGCGCCGTCCGCGCGTCCGCGGCGGCGGGGACCCAATCCGATACCCAGGGGGATTTTCCATGTCATCGAGAGCGATGTTGCCGGCCGAAGGCGTGTCCGCGACGGCCCGTTTGCTGGTCCTGTGCGCCAGCGTCCTGCTCGCCGCGCTGCCGGTCCGGGCCCAGGAAGACGCAGAACCGCAGCCGGACGATGATCTCGAAGAGATCGTCGTGACCGGCACCGCCGCCGGCGCGGAGATCCTGAAGTTCGACGCGAGCTTCGCGATCACCACCATGAGCGACGAGGACATCACGAGATACTCGCCGCAGAGCACGGCGGACCTGCTGAAGCTGGTCCCGGGCGTGTGGTCCGAAAGCTCGGGCGGCGTCTCGGGCGCGAACGTCATGGTGCGCGGCTTCCCGGGCGGCGGCGACGCGCCGTACCTCTCGATCCAGGTGAACGGAGCGCCGCTCTATCCGATCTCGACGCTCGCCTTCCTCGAGAACACGACCATGTTCCGCATCGACGAAACCGTGCTCAGGGTCGAGGCGCTGCGCGGCGGCCCCGCCCCGGTGTTCTCGAGCGGCCAGCCGGGCCTGACCACGAACTTCATCCTGCGCGAGGGCGGCGAGGAAACGGAGGGCCTGGTCAAGTACACGACCTCGGACTACGAGCTCAGGCGCTTCGACGGGTACGTGAGCGGCCCGATTGCGGACGATTTCTATTACATGATCGGCGGCTACATCTCGAGCTCCCCGGGCTTGAGGGACGCCGGCTACAACTCGGACGAAGGCAACCAGTTCACGATCAATCTCACCAAGGACCTCGACAACGGCACGATCAACGTCTTCCACCGGCAGACGGACGATTACGGCCAGTGGTACCTGCCGGTGGCGCTCAACGTGCCGGGCGTGGATGCCTCCTACAACCAGCTCGGCGCCATGAACCGGCAGCGCCGGATCATGACGGACAACTCCAGCGCCGCCTTCCCGAACGGCGGTGACTCGGCGGCCCTCAACCCGACCATCAAGACCCTCGACCTTGCCGAGGGCCGCGGCTGGCGGGGCGGCATGACGGGCGGCTCGGTCAAGCTGGACGTCACCGACGACTGGCAGCTCACCGATCGCTTCAGTTTGACCAAGGGCGACGCCGATACCATCGGCCTGGTCCCCGACCGCGGCGCCATTCGGGTCGGCGACCTGCTGGCCAATCCGGGCCTGGATGACCGCATTGTGATCACCGGCCCGATCACGGGCGCCGTGAGCGGACGGCCGATCGGCGCGGACGAATTCATCCAGGGATTCGGCGCCTGGGAGGTGCGCAAGGACGTCGAAGCGTTCACGAACGACATCAGCTTGTCCCGGATCTTTGACCGGGGGACGGCGACGTTCGGCTACTACTCGTCCAATACCTCGAGCGACGACCTCTGGTCGCTGGGCAACGTGAAGTTCGAGGTCGTGCAGCACGGCGGCGAAATGGTCACCGGCATCGCCTGCAACGATCCGGCCATCGATAGCTGCGGCAACAACAACTTCGACATCGACGGGAGCGGCGATGCCACGTCCAACGCGCTGTACGGGGCCGTGACGTATGACATCACCGACGAGTTGCGTGCGGATGTCGGGCTGCGCTACGAGAATTACGAGATCGACTACACGATCGACGACGGCCGGGACGGCGACGTCGATTTCGGCGCGTCCACCGACGAGTCGAAGGTCGCCTGGACGGCGGCCCTCAACTACCGGCTGAGCGACTCGATGGGTATCTTCGGCCGCATCAACCAGGGCTACCTGATGCCGCAGTTCGATACCTATCGTGACGGCCGCGCCGCCCTCGCGAGCGGCAACGACCTGATCCAGGACATCAACCAGTACGAGCTCGGCTTCAAATGGGTGACGGACTACCTGAGCCTGTATGCGACGGGCTTCGCCACGGACGTCGACCCGCGAGTCGTCACGTTCGTGTTCGGCGGGGACGCCCTGCTCACGACGCAGGAATCCAGGGGCGTCGAGCTCGACGGTGTGTGGCAGACGGACACCGGGTTCTCGGTGTCGCTCAATGCGACGCTCCTGGACTCGGAGATCAACGTCGTCAGCGGGGTCGATTCGGTTCCGGGGATCGACGGCAAGGAGACGGAGCGGCAGCCCGGCTGGCAGGTGCGCCTGACGCCGACCTACGAGTTCGACCTCGGCAACGTGCTGGATTACGACGTGCGGGGCACCGTGTACGGCACGTTGAGCGCGATCGACGACCGCTGGGGCGAAGCGCAGAACGTCAACGTCCTGGAGGGCTACGAGAAGGTCGATCTCGGCGTCATCCTGTGGGTCAACGAGGCGTTCACCGTGCAGCTCGCGGCCGACAACCTCACGGACGAGGACGCGCTCACCGAGAGCGATCCGCGGACGATCACGGCGCCGAACGGCCGCTTCATCATGCCGCGGAGCTTCGAGCTGAGCGTCGGCTACCAGTTCTAGAGCGGTTCGGGGGAGCCGTGGCGACCGGCCGCGGCTCTTCCAGTTCATGAAGCGCCTCGCCACCGCGCTGTTCGCGGCCGTGTGCTGCTGCGGGGTGGCCGCCTGCGCGCACCGTCCCGCGGCACCGATTCCGGAACGAGACGCCCTGCAAGCGCCGGATTGCATCACCGCAACGGGATCCGCCGAGGCGCCGACCGGCCAGTGGACCGACGGGGCGGACCGCGCCACCGTCACGGTGTCCGGCGAGCCCTGCCGGCGCACGTTCACGCTGGCAACCACCGCCGCGCTGCGGGACGGGCGCCCGGACAATCCGCGCACGTTTGCCGAGCGCCCGGGCCAGGCGACGGTGAGCACGGGGAACGACCTGTTCGACGCCCTGTACGCGCTGGCCCGCGCGGAGCTGCGGGAGGCGTCGGTGGCGAGCATCCGCGACGCGGCTTTCGCGAACGGCGAGCCGGTGCCCTGCAACTGCTTCGAGACCGGCCGGCTGTGGACCTATGTGTGGACGCGGGATACGGCTTACGCGGTCGACCTCGCGCTGGCCGCCGCCGATCCCCTGCGCGCGAGAAACTCACTGCTCTTCAAGCTGTCGGAGCGCCGCGGCGGCGGCGACGTCCAGATCGTCCAGGATACCGGCTCCGGGGGGAGCTACCCGATCTCCACCGACCGCGTGGTGTGGGCGTTGGCGGCCGAGGAGCTCCTCAAGTACCTGGACGGCGGCGCCCGGGATGAATTCCTGGCCGTTGCCTTCGAGGCCGTGCGCAATACCGTCGAGCACGATCGTGCCGTCGTCTACGATCCGCGCGACGGCCTCTACCGCGGCGAAACCTCGTTCCTGGACTGGCGCGAGCAGTCGTACCCGCCGTGGACCGCCGACGATACCGTCCACATCGGCACCTCCAAGGCGCTCTCGACGAACGTGCTGCACCTGCGCGCCCTCGAGATTGCCGCAACGCTCGCGCGCGAGCACGGCGACAGCGAGCTTGCCGATCGCTACGCGGGCTGGGCGCAATCCCTCGCGATCGCCGTGCGTGAGCGCTTCTACCTGCCAGACACAGGCCTGTTCTCGAGCTTCATCATGACGCCCCGCGACCCGGCGCCGGTCCGCCGCTATGACCTTTTGGGATCGGCGCTCGCGGTGCTGTCGGGTGTCGCGACTCCCGAGCAGGCGCGTGCCGCGGTTGCCGGCTACCCGCAGCTTCCGAAAGGCCCGCCGGTGATCTGGCCCCAGCAGCCTGGCGTGCCGATCTACCACAACCGCGCCGTATGGCCGTTCGTCACCGCCTACTGGCTGCGGGCCGCGGCAGCGGTGCGCAACGACGCGGCCGTGAACCTCGCCGTGGCGTCGCTGATGCGCGGCGCCGCCCTGAACCTGTCCAACATGGAAAACTTCGAGATGGTGACCGGCGAGCCGTGGGTGGACGACGGCGAGCTGTCCGGTCCCGTCGTCAATTCGCAGCGGCAGCTTTGGTCGATCGCCGGCTATCTCGCGATGGTCCACGACGTGGTGTTCGGGCTCGAGGCCGGCCAGGCGGGGATCCGTTTCCTGCCCTACGTGACGCGCGGGCTCCGCCACGACTTGTTCGGCAACGCCGGGAGCCTCGTGCTCAACAACTTTCCCTACCGCGGACACCGCATCACGGTCGTCGTGCGATTGCCGCCCGTAACGGGAAACCGGGCCGGTGCCTACCGGGTTGGCGAGATGCGCCTCAACGGCGAGGTGATTTCACGGGACTTCATTCCGGCGGCGACCCTCCTGCGCCGCAACCGGATCACCATCGATCTCGTCGACACCGCCGAACAAGCCGCCGCCATTACGCTGATCGACGACCTGTCCGACCACGAGGCTCTCTTCGGGCCGCCGGCGCCGTTTATCACCGGCATGGCCGGTACCCGCGACGGTGTCCGGGTCGACTTCGCGATACACGGTGCCGCGGCCGACCAGGTTGCCTTCAATGTCTACCGGGACGGGGTCCGCCGCGCCGCCGCGCTTCCCGGTTCAGCGCGATCCTGGGCCGATACCGTCGAGGGTGAGGCCCCCGGCCGCTGCTACACCGTCGAGGCGTATTTCCTGTCCTCGAAGAACACCTCCCAGCGCGCGGAGCCGGAATGTTATCGGGGCCCCGCCAACGAGCGGATTTCCCGGGTCCCGGTTCGCGAGGCGTCCAACGCCGGGAAAAAGCGCGAGGCGATCTCCGTCGAGCTCGCCCCGCGGACCTCGGGTACGTTCGCGCTCCGGTTCATCTACCGCAACCCCGGCCCGATCAACACCGGCATCACCTGCGCCGTCAAGCACGTCGAGGTTCGTGAGAGCAAAACCGGTACTGTTGCCGCCGCGGGATACGCGGTAATGCCCCATACGGGTGCCGGCGCTCCGGGTATCCAGGGCCGGTCGTCCCCGCTGCGGGTGCACCTCCGCGCAGGCGTGCGCTACACCGTTACCCTGTCCAGCGACTTCCGCGCGGTCAACATGTCGGCGTTTCAGCACTTCGAGCGCTATACCGGCGGCGCCGGGGGCAAGACGGGTCCGAGAAACCAGGCGGACATCGTCGCCGTCGAGCTGCGGCCGCTCCCCCGCAGGGATTAATCGAGCGGGAGCGGTCCTTCTCCTGCCGATCCTCGACTGCGCGGCGCCAGCGGTGCGAGGTATACCGTGCTCCAGAGTTGTGCCGCGTTCGATTCCGTTTCATCCGCCGCCCGCTGCCCGAAGTGCTCCACGGTGTAGCGGCCGCCGTCCTCGGACCAGGACCACAGCTCGGAGCCGCGCAGGTCGTGAGTCCGGGCCATGGCGGATTGCAGGCGGGCGCGGGCGCGGACGAGCGCGTCGCGGGCGGACGCCGTGAGGTCGCCGCGCTCGAGCTGGCGCGCGATGCCGGCCGCGAGCAGCGCCTGCTGCCAGGACCAGATCACGGTACCGTGATAGCGCGCGCGGCCGAACGCGGGTTCCAGCTCATCGGCGGCATAGGCGGGGTTCGCGACCACCGGCCCGACATCCGTCATGAGGCCCGCGGGAAACGGCCGCATGAGCGACTCGATCAGGTGCTCGACCTGCTCCGGCGGCAGGTCGAGGAACAGCAGCGCGAAGCCTTCGTCGGAATTGAGGATCGGCACCGGTGCGCCCGTCCCGGTCAGCGAGACGGCATGAAAGGTGACCGGATCGTCACCGAGCGCGCGCAGCGCCGCGGCCGCTGCGACCTCGATGCGCCGGGCATACCGGGCGGCTTCGGCCCGGGCGATCTCCGAGGTCAACGTTACCTCGAAGTACGCCGGCGCATGGCGCTGCCAGACGGCGGCCATGTGGCTCGCTTTCGGGATCGCGGCTTCGGCCTCCGGACCGATATAGTCTTCCAGGAGGCCGCTGTCGTAAAAATCGCCGATCGCCGCCAGGGCAGCCGGCACCAGGACGCCGTTCACGTCATACGGAAAACGGCCGCCCCCCAGCCCGCTCTCGCTGTCGCGCCAGTTGCCGACATTGATGCCCGGCTTCAATGCGACCAGGTTGGGCCATTCCGGCTCGCGGGCGAAAGCCGACGCAGCCGACACCACGAACCTGAAATTCCGGACGAGCGCGGCCCCATAGGTTTCGCCGGAAGCCGTCTGGCGCGCCAGGAAATCCGCTGCGCGTTCGCGCCCGGCCGGCGTTGCCAGCAGGTAACGGGCGGCGACGATCGGCAGCAGGAAATCGTCGTCGATCATCTTGTAGTCGTAGACCGGCGCAGCACTCGCGTCGCTGCCCTGGCGCAGGTGGCGCAACACCGCGTATTCGCCGATCTCTTCCTCGTGCGCGACTTCGCCTTGCCGATTCAGGCGCTCGAGCACGGCGCCGAGCCCGGCTTCCACCGGGGCGGGCTGCAGCGCCGGCATCAGCAGCTCGAGGGACATCAAGGTGTCGCGGCCGAAGTAGGTGTTGAAGCGCCAGGATCCGGCCAGCAGCTTCTCCTCGTAGCTCAGGAACGCCAGTATGCGGCGCAACCGCACATCGGGCTTTGCGCGTTCGTTCAACAGCTCATCTTCGGGTATCGGCACCAGCGGCTCGTCGCCGGTGAGCGCCATTACGCGCAAGTGCAAGCGGCCGTCGCCATCCGGCAGCAGCTCGATCGGACGCTCTCCGCCGCCCCTGATCGTGCCGCTCAGCAGCTCGATGGACAGGTAATAGCCAGGCGCGCCGTCGAGCCGCCGGCGCTGCCAGGTCACCGTGTCTTCCGTAAGCCGCGGCGCCACCATCACTTCGGGCGGAGTCTCCCCCGTGTAGCCGTAATCGCGGATGACACGCACGCTGCTCAGGATCGCGTGCCGGATCGTGAGCGGCGATCCCGTCGCTTCGAGCTCCGCCGACACGCCGCGCAGCGTGCCTCCCGCGACCTCGCGGTGCGCCGCATCGATCTCCGCGCCCGCCCGCCAGGTGAGCGATCCGGGCAGCGCATCGAACCACACGGCCGTGCCGCTGTTGCCGGCCGGGAAAGCGACGACCAGCCGCGGGGCAGCACCGGATGTGAGGACGACGTGCGCCGCGACGGGGCCGTCTCTGAAGAACTCGTTCTGTACGCGCCCCTCGGCAACCGAGAAGCGCAGCGGAGCGGCGTCCTCACCTCCGGCTGCGAAAGCGGCCGGGACAGGCACCAGCGCGAAGCCCAGGCTTACGGCGAGGAGGCAAATGAGCGGGTGCTTTGGCGGACGCATGGCGCTGTATACCATGCGGTTGCTGTGATCGCCTACCGGCTCCCCGATGCCGGCCAACGCACCGGGCTCACGTGCGATACTTTCCCAATGCGCCTCGTCGACCAGCGACTGCATCTCTCCGCCACCGATCTCGCGAACCACCTGAGCTGCCCGCACCTGAGCCAGCTCGACCGCGCGGCCGCGGAGGGCCGTTTGCGGAAGCCGAAATGGCAGGATCCGATCACGGACATCCTGCGCGAGCGCGGCTTCGCGCACGAGGCGGCTTACCTGGACCATCTCCGGGAGACCCGAGGCGCCGATGTCGTGGCGATTCCGGACGGGAGCCGGGCGGACGGCATCGAGCGGACGCGCGCGGCGATGCAGGCCGGCGCGGCGATCATTTACCAGGCAGCGCTCGGCAACGGTCGCTGGCACGGTCGCGCGGACTTCCTGCAGCGCACCGATGCGCCAAGCGCGCTCGGCGACTGGTCGTACGAGGTGATCGACGCGAAGCTCGCATCGGCAACGCGCGCCGGCACGATCCTGCAGCTTTGCGTCTACTCGGAACTGGTAGCCGGGCTACAGGGCGCCCTGCCCGAATGCGCCTGGGTCGTCACCCCGCAGCACGCTTTCGTTCCGGAGCGCCACCGTCTCGCCGACTACACCGCCTATTACCGGCTGGTGAAGCGCCGGCTCGAAGGTGCACTGGCCGGGCCCGACGGATCGACCTATCCGGAGCCCGTCCTGTTCTGCGAGGTATGCGCCTGGTGGCAGCCGTGCAACGAGCGCCGCCGGCGTGACGATCACCTGGGCTTCGTCGCCGGGATCAGCCGCCGGCAAATTTCGGAGCTCGCGAGCATCGATGTCGGGACGCTTGCCGCGCTGGGCGATCTTCGCGACGTCCCGAAACCGAAGCGCGGCTCGCGCGATGCCCTGGCGCGCGTGCGTGACCAGGCCGCGATCCAGCTCGAGGCACGCCGCCTCGCAGAACCGCAGTTCGAGATCCTCGAGCCACTCGACGAGACGCATGGATTCGCGAAGCTGCCGGCGCCTTCGGATCACGACCTGTTCCTGGACCTCGAAGGCGACCGGCTCGCCAGCGGCGGCGGGCGCGACTACCTGTTCGGCTACGTCTGCGGCGGCGAGTACGTGCCGCTGTGGGCCACCACGGCCGCCGGGGAACGTGCCGCTTTCGAACGGCTCGTCGACCTCATTCTTGCCCGGCACCGGGAGCATCCCGGCATGCACGTGTATCACTTCGCCGCTTACGAACCGACCGCGCTCAAGCGGCTGTCCGGGCGTTACGCGACCCGCGAGGCCGAGCTCGACGTGTTGCTGCGGGCCGAGCTGTTCGTCGACCTGCACCGGATCGTGAAACACGCGTTGCGCGCGAGCGTCGAGAGCTATTCGATCAAGGAGCTCGAGAAGTTCTACGGCTTCAGCCGCGCGCAGGACATGCGCGAGGCAACGGCGAGCCGCCGCGCCATCGAATGGGCCATCGAATTCAGGGAGCCCGTGCACGGCGTCGCGGATCTCGCGCCGCGCCTCGCCGCCGTCGAGCGCTACAACCGGGAGGATTGCGTTTCGGCCGAGAAGCTTCGCGACTGGCTGGAGGCATTGCGTTCGGATGCCGTAAGCCGCGGTATCGACCTGCCGCGGCCGGAAACGAAATCCGGCGACGCGAGCGACGGCATCGCGGAAACGGCGGACGAGACCCGCGAGGTGATGGACCGGCTGCTCGAAGGGGTTTCGCCGGAGCCCGGCGAGCGCGACGAGGAGCAGCAGGCGCGCTGGCTGCTCGCACACCTGCTCGAATGGCATCGCCGCGAGGAAAAGGCCGCGTGGTGGGAGTATTTCCGGCTGCGCGATTTGGCCGTAGACGATTACCTCGACGAGCGTTCGGCGCTCGCGGACCTGGCGTTCGCAACGACGGTCGGCGGCACGGCGAAGCGGCCCGTTCATCGCTACGCGTTCCCGGCGCAGGATCACGACATCCGGCGCGGCGATGAAGTCTGCGTCCCCGCCGGCGACCGCATCGGCACGGTCGACGATCTCGACCCCGGCGCGCGCACGATCGACGTGCAGCACGCCGGGAAGTGGGCGGACGAGCGCCCGTCGCATATTTTCGTCCGGCGTAACGTGCCGCCGGGCGCCAGGCCCGCGGCGCTTCTCGAGCTTGGCCGTTGGGTCGCGGAGCATGGCATCGATGCGCCGGGGGCGCACCGGGCCGCGCGTGACCTGGTCCTGCGGCGGCCGCCGCGTCTCGGCGCCTCGTCCGCCGGGCTGGCCGGCGATTCGGCGCCGGGCGGCGAGATCGCCACCGCCTGCAGGCTCGGCCGTGACCTTCACCACGGCGTGCTGCCGATCCAGGGGCCTCCGGGCACCGGCAAGACGTACACGGGAGCGCACATGATCGTGGACCTCGTCCGTGCCGGAAAGAAAGTCGGCGTGACGGCGGTGAGCCATGAGGTGATCCGCAACCTGCTCCGCGGCTGTATCGACAGGGCGGCCGAGCAGGGCATCGCCGACTTCAAATGCCTGCACAAGGGCAAGGCGAAGGACACGTCGCCGGAGGCGCTGCACGCGATCGGCGAATACGGCCGCATCCACGCGCTGTTCGACAACGGGGAGTACCGCCTGCTCGGCGGCACGGCCTGGCTCTGGGCCCGCCCCGATTTCGCCGAAAGCGTCGACGTGCTGTTCATCGACGAAGCCGGCCAGATGTCGCTGGCGGACGTGCTCGCGGTTGCGCAGGGCGCCAAAAGTCTCGTGCTGCTCGGCGATCCGCAGCAGCTCGAGCAGCCGCAGCAGGCGAGCCACCCGCCGGGTGCGGACGCTTCGGCCCTGGAGCACATCCTGGGCGCGCACAAGACGATTCCTCCCGAAGCGGGCCTGTTCCTGCACCAGACGCGCCGGCTGCACCCGAAGATCTGCGCGTTCACGGCGGAGGTGTTCTATGAAGATCGCTTGAGCTCGTTTGGCGGTCTCGAGCGGCAGGCAGTCCTGGGCGCGTCTCGTCTTCCGGAAGCCGGGCTGGCCTACGTGCCGGTCGAACACGAGGGGCGGCAGGCGCGCTCGGTCGAGGAAGTCGACACGATCAAGGCGCTGGTCACCGACATCGCTGATGGCAAAACCGTGTGGCGCGATGCGGAAGGCCGCGAACGGCCGCTCACCCGGCAGGACCTGATGGTCGTCGCGCCCTACAACGCGCAGGTGACGGCCCTGGCGGCCGCGCTGCCGGAGGTCCGCGTCGGCACCGTCGACAAATTCCAGGGGCAGCAGGCACCGGTCGTGATCGTGTCGCTGACGACGTCCTCGTCCGTCGATGCGCCCCGCGGGATGGACTTCCTCTACAGCGCGAACCGGCTGAACGTCGCGACCTCGCGCGCCAAGGGCTTGTGCATCCTCGTCGGCAGTCCGAAACTGTTCGAACCGGACTGCCGGTCGCCCGGCCAGATGCGGCTCGCGAACGCGTTCTGCCGGTACCTCGAACTGGCCGCCGTCGTCGAAGGTTACTGATCCTGCGTTCCCGCCGGCCCGGGTCGGCGCGGTAGAATCGCGGGACGGCGATTTCGGTGGTCAGTAACGTGAAGCTCTATTGCGGCACCAGCGGGTTCTCGTTCAAGGAATGGAAAGGCCCGTTCTATCCCGAAAAGCTGCCCGCGAACCGCATGCTCGCGTACTACGCCGAGCGGCTGCCGACCGTGGAGATCAACAACACCTTCTATCGCATGCCGCGGCGAGAGCTGCTCGAAGGCTGGGCGGGCGAGGTGCCGGACAGCTTCCGCTTCGCGATCAAGGCGCCGCGGCGGATCACGCACGTCAAGCAGCTTGCCGATTGCCGCGAGGAGGCCGGGTACTTCTTCGAGACGCTGCAGGCGCTCGGCCCGCGGCTGGGCGTCGTGCTGCTGCAATTGCCGCCGCATTCGCGCGTCGACGTCGACAAGCTGAAGGGCTTTCTCGAACTGGTGCCTGGCGAGGTGCCGACCGCGTTCGAGTTCCGGCACCCGTCGTGGCGCGACGCTGCCGTGCTGGCCGTCCTCGCGCGCCGCGGCGCGGCCTGGGTCACGGCGGACACGGACGGCAGCGAGGCGCCGGAGCTGCCGGAGACCGGCGCGCTCGCCTACCTGCGCCTGCGCGCCGAGTCGTACACCGACGAGGCGCTTGAATCGTGGAAGGCGCGCTGCGCGAAGTTCGAACGTGCCT
>DASSBS010000078.1:0-5264 GCA_035698445.1 Woeseiaceae bacterium | reverse complement strand
TCCCGGAACGGCAGGGCCGTGTCCACCTTGATCTCCTTCAGCACGATGTTCGACCGCACCTGCGAGACGCCGGGAAGCTTGAAAATGAAATCGTCGAGAAAGCGGTTGTAGGCGTCGATATCCTCCACCACCACCCGCAGGTGGAAGTCCGCCTCGCCGCTGGTCGCGAAGCACTCCAGGACCTCCGGGTGGCGCGCCACCTCCTTTACGAAATTCTCGACGTTCTTCTCCTCGTGGCGGGCGAGTGACACCAGCGTCATCGAAGACAGGGAGAAGCCCGCCTTTCGCGGGTTGACGAGCGCGGCGTAGCGATCGATCACGCCGGCCTCCTCGAGGCTGCGCACGCGCCGCCAGCAGGCGGAGCTCGACATGCCCGTGAGATTGGCCAGGTGCTGCATCGTGAGCCGGCTGTCCTGTTGCAGGGCTTGCAGGATGGCGCGGTCTTTGCGGTCGAGCGTCATTTGTCGCTCATGGGAAAATAACGCAAAATTCTACCATTATTCTCATCAAAGTGACATGGTTTACCGGCATAGACCTCTCTGGCGGGCCATTCGGGTATCCCATTTCACCCGGATTCTGCCACTATGAGCGGTCGACCCAGACCCGCTTACGGAGCGACAATGGCCAGCGCTGCGCCCCTGAGGCACCCCGTTACACCTCTCGATTCCTACGCGCTCATGGACCGCTACCGGCGGACCTCGGGCCGCGTGTTCCTGACCGGCACCCAGGCGCTGGTGCGGATTCCGCTCATGCAGCGCGCCCTCGATCGCGCGGCCGGCCTCAATACCGCGGGCTTCATCTCGGGTTACCGCGGCTCGCCGCTCGCCGCCTACGACCTCGAACTCTGGCGCGCGCGCGACGAGCTCGCGGCGAACGCCATCGAGTTCCTGCCGGCGGTCAACGAGGACCTCGCCGCCACCGCGATCCTCGGTTCGCAGCAGGTCGAGGCGGATCCGGACAAGACCGTCGATGCCGTGTTCGGCATCTGGTACGGCAAGGGGCCGGGCGTCGACCGCGCCGGCGACGCGCTGAAGCACGGCAACGCCTACGGCTCGTCGCCGCGTGGCGGCGTGCTGGTCATCGCGGGCGACGACCACGGCTGCGTGTCGTCGTCGATGCCGCACCAGTCGGATGCCGCTTTCCTCGCGTGGTTCATGCCGATCCTGAATCCGGCGAATGTCGCCGAGTACCTGGAGTACGGTCTCTATGGGCTCGCGCTGTCGCGCTACTCGGGCATGTGGGTCGGCTTCAAGGCGATCTCGGAGACCGTCGAATCCGCGATGTCGGTCGAGCTGCCGCCGCCGCCGGACTTCCGCATCCCGCCCGATTTCAGGGCGCCGCCGGACGGCCTCCACATCCGCTGGCCGGATTACCCGGGGCCGCAGATCGAGGAGCGCATGGAGGCGAAGAAGGCCGCCACGCTCGCCTTCGCCGAAACCAACCCGATCGACCGGAAGATCTTCGACACGCCGGATGCCCGCTTCGGCGTCGTCACCACCGGCAAGGGCCACCTCGATCTCATGGAAGCGCTCCGGCTGCTCGGCATCGATCGCGGGGAAGCGCGGCATCTCGGGCTCGACGTGTACAAGGTCGGCATGGTGTGGCCGCTGGCCCACGACGCCGCGCTGGAGTTCGTGCGCGACAAGCGCGAAGTGCTGGTCGTGGAAGAGAAGCGCGCCATTATCGAAAGCCAGTTCAAGGAGTACTTCTACGATTATCCCGGGCGCAAGCCGGAGCGCATGATCGGCAAGGAAGACTGCGAGGGCCGCAAGCTGGTGCCCTGGACGGGAGAGTTGTCCCCGATCCAGCTCGCCGCGATCGTCGCCGACCGGCTCGATCGTGCGCTGCCGGGACTCGATCTCACCGCGCGCGCCGCGCAACTGGCCGCCGATGCCGGCGAGCCGATCCAGGTTTCGGGCGCCGCGCGCACGCCCTGGTTCTGTTCCGGCTGCCCGCACAACACGTCGACCCGCGTGCCCGAAGGCTCGAAAGCGCTCGCCGGCATCGGCTGCCATTTCATGGCCAACTGGATGGGCCGCGAGACGGAAGGACTCATCCAGATGGGCGGCGAAGGCATCAACTGGATCACGCGCTCGAAGTTCAACGGCGGCAAGCACGTGTTCCAGAACCTGGGCGACGGCACGTTCTACCATTCCGGATCGGTGGCGATCCGCCAGGCGGTCGCCGCCGGCACGAATATCACCTACAAGATCCTGTTCAACGACGCGGTGGCCATGACGGGCGGCCAGCCGGTCGACGGGCCGGTCACGGTCGAAGGCGTTGCGCATATGACCCGCGCGGAAGGGGTGCAGCGCATTGCGCTGGTCTCGGATGAGCCGGAGCGTTTCGACGCTGCGGATCTTCCCGCGGGCACGACGATTTCACACCGCCGCGACCTCGACGCGATCCAGCGCGAGCTGCGCGCAACCTCCGGCGTGACCGTGCTCATCTACGCGCAGATGTGCGCGACCGAAAAGCGGCGCAAGCGCAAGCGCGGCAAGATGGAGGACCCGAACCGATACGCCGTGATCAACGAGCTCGTCTGCGAAGGCTGCGGCGACTGTTCGGTCGCGTCGAACTGTTTGTCGGTCGTGCCGAAGGAAACGCCGTTCGGCCGCAAGCGGCAGATCGACCAGAACAGTTGTAACAAGGATTTTTCCTGCGTGGACGGCTTCTGTCCCAGCTTCGTGACGGTGGAAGGCGGCGAGCGGAAGCGCCTCGCCGCGGCGGGCGCGCAGGAGTTCCCGTCGGGGAAACTCGCGTCGCTGCGCGAGCCCGAGCTCCCGTTGCCGGGCGGCGGCTACGACCTCCTCGTGACCGGGGTCGGCGGTACCGGCGTCATCACCGTCGGCGCCTTGATCACGATGGCGGCGCACCTCGAAGGCAAAGGCGCGAGCGTGCTCGACTTCACCGGCTTCGCGCAGAAATTCGGGCCGGTGTTGAGCTACGTGCGGCTGGCCGATGAGCCTGCGATCCTGAACCAGGTGCGGATCGACAACGCGCGCGCCGACGCGCTGATCGGTTGCGACCTCGTCGTGAGCTCGTCGCCGAAAGCCTCCGCGACTTACCGCGCCGGTCACACGCGCGCGGTCGTCAACAGCGCCGAGATGTCGACGGCCGACTTCGTGCGCTTTCGCGACGCGAACCTGAAGGCCAACGAGCGTACCGAAGCGATCGGGCGCGCTGTCGGGCCGCTCGCCGTCGTCGGCGCCAACGAGCTCGCGGAGAAGCTGCTCGGCAACACGATTTACTCGAACGTGCTGATGCTCGGCTTTGCGTGGCAGCAAGGGCTCGTACCGGTTTCCCGCGACGCCCTGCTCCGCGCAATCGAGCTGAACGGCGTGGAAATCGAGAACAACCAGAAAGCGTTCGGCTGGGGCCGTATTGCCGCCGCCGATCCGGGCTTCGTCAGGACGCGGCTCGAGCAGCCGGAAGCGCGTGAACGGGAGCCGCTCGATTCGATCATCGAGCGGCGGGCCGCGTTCCTCGCCGATTACCAGGACCGGGCGTTGTCCGACCGCTATCTCGCGCTCGTGGAGCGCGTGCGGCAGGCGGAACAGCGGCTCGCGCGAAGCAACGAGCTCCCGCTCACCGAAGCCGTCGCGCGCGGCTATTTCAAGACGCTCGCCTACAAGGACGAGTACGAAGTCGCGCGGCTGCACGTCGACACGGGTTTCCTAGAGCGCATCCGCAAGGAATACGGCGAGCAGGCGAAGGTGAAATTCCACCTCGCGCCGCCGATCATGAACCGCGGCCTGGATGCGCGCGGGCGGCCGCTGAAGCGCGAATTCGGACCCTGGATGATCCCGCTGTTTCGCGTGCTGGCCGCGCTCAAGCGGCTGCGGGGCACGCCCTTCGACGTCTTCGGCTTGACGGCCGAACGGAAGCTCGAACGCCGGCTGATCGAGGAGTTCGAGGCCACCGTCGATGCCCTGCTGCCGTCGCTGTCGCCGGCCAGCGTGGACCAGGCGGTCGCGATCGTGCAGCTCTATCTCGAGATCCGCGGCTACGGGCCGGTAAAGGAAGAAGCCGCCGCGAAGGTGCGTGCGGAGATCGAGACAAAGCTCGCGGAAATCGGGTCCGCCCGGCAGGAAGCAGCCTGACGCAAAGCCACGGCGTACCGCCGGTCGCCCGTGAGACGGGCTCCTACAACCGGAATGACCAACCGTGCTTGCCCTGGGAGCCCGCCCCACGGGCGACCCCGATGCCCCTCCCGCCGCGCCGATCCCTTCGGCCCTGTAGGAGCCCGTCCCACGGGCGACCCCGATGCCCCCTCCCGCCGCGCCGATCCCTTCGGCCCTGTGGAGCCCGTCTCACGGGCGACCGGCGGCGACCGTCCTGATTGTGCGATGATGCACCGCCATGCCCGCCGACATCCGTTACGAATTCCCCGGCAGACCCGAGGCCGGCGACACCCTGCCCGTCGCCCCGGGCATCCTCTGGCTGCGCATGCCGCTCCCCTTCACCCTCGGGCATATCAACCTGTGGCTGCTGGAAGACGGCGGCGGCTGGACGATCGTCGACACCGGCGTGCACACCGACGTCACGCGCGACGCCTGGCAAAGCGTGTTCACCGGCGCGATGCAGGGCCGGCCCGCGGTTCGCGTCATCGCGACGCACCTGCATCCCGATCACGCCGGCTGCGCCGGCTGGCTCGCCGCGCATTTCGAGGTCGAGCTCTGGATGACCCGCGACGAATACCTGCTCTGCCGCATCCTTGTAGCCGATACGGGGAAGCCGACGCCGCAAGCCGGTATCCGGTTCTACCGGGCCGCCGGCTTCCCCGCGGATTCGATGGATCACTACCAGAGGATGTTCGGGATGTTCGGACGTTACGTTTCGCCGCTGCCGGAATCGTATCGACGGCTGCAGGACGGCGATCGCCTCCGGATCGGTGAGCGGGAATGGGAGGTGATCGTCGGGCGCGGCCATTCGCCGGAACATGCCTGCCTTCTTTGTGTCGAAGCGAATCTCATGATCTCCGGCGACCAGCTATTACCGACGATTTCGTCGAACGTCAGCGTGTATCCCACGGAACCCGCGGCGGACCCGCTGGCGGACTGGCTGCAATCGCTGTCCGAGCTCAAAGCAAGAGTGCCGGAAGACGTGCTGGTGCTGCCCGCGCACGGCAAGCCGTTTCGCGGCGCGCACGCCCGGATCGATGCCCTGGCGGCCGAGCATCACGCGGGCCTCGAACGGCTGGAACGCCTGTGCCGGAACCCGCTGCGCGCGGTCGATGCATTCCCCGCCCTCTTCAACAGCGC
>DASSBS010000077.1:0-21607 GCA_035698445.1 Woeseiaceae bacterium | reverse complement strand
GGAATCGGTGGACGGCAACCTGACCCCGGGCAACTTCATGGCGTTCTTCGGCGCCATGATGCTGATGCTGCAGCCGCTCAGGCGCATCACCAACGTGAACGCGACGCTGCAGCGCGGCATTGCGGCGGGCGAGAGCCTGTTCCACATCATCGACGAGCCGGACGAGGTGGATTCGGGTTCTTTCCGCGCCGACGCCGTGAGTGGCGACGTGGAATACCGCCACGTGCGTTTTTCCTACGACGACGAGAAGGGCGCTGTGCTCGCCGACATCGAGCTGAAGGTACCCGCCGGTAAAACGCTGGCGATCGTCGGGCATTCGGGCAGCGGCAAGTCGACGCTGGTGAGCCTCCTGCCGCGGTTCTACGACGTCGAAGGCGGCGAGATCCTGCTCGACGGCACGCCGGTGCGGGAATACGCGCTCGATAACCTGCGCTCGCACGTGAGCCTCGTCAGCCAGGACGTCGTGCTGTTCAACGACACGATCGCCAATAACCTGGCCTACGGCCAGCTCCGCCAGTGCTCCCGCGCGGAGCTGCTGCAGGCCGCCGAAGCGGCGAACCTCATGGATTTCATCGGCGAGCTGCCGGCCGGCCTGGACACCATGGTGGGCGATCGCGGCGTGCTGCTGTCCGGCGGCCAGCGCCAGCGTATCGCCATCGGTCGTGCCTTGCTCAAGAATGCGCCGGTGCTGATCCTGGACGAGGCCACCTCGTCGCTGGATACCCATGCGGAACGGCGCATCCAGGACGCGCTGAGCGCGTTGATGCGCGACCGCACCGTGCTCGTCATCGCACACCGCCTGTCGACGGTCGAGAACGCCGACGAAATCATCGTGCTCGACCGCGGCCGTATCGTGGAATCGGGCACGCATCGCGAGCTGCTCGCGCAGAACGGCCAGTACGCCGCCCTGTACCGGATGCAATTCTCCGACGAGGCGGCGGGCTGACATGGCCGCCTTCCTCGACCGCCTCTGGTACGGCGAATCCCCCTGGCAACGCTGGCTCGCACCGGCGAGCCACCTCTTCGCGCGCCTGGTCGAGTTCCGGCGCCGCGCCTACCGCGAGGGTCTGCTCAAGAGCCGCAAGGCGAATATCCCGGTCGTCGTCGTCGGCAACATCACCGTGGGCGGCACCGGCAAGACGCCGGTGACCCTGTGGCTCGCGGAACGTCTGAAAGATTTGGGTTCGAAGCCGGGAATCGTCAGCCGCGGCTACGGCGGGCACGTCGGCGACGTGCCGGTGCACGTCACGGAACAGAGCGACCCCGCCGCCGTTGGCGACGAACCGCTCCTGATGGCGCGGCGGGTGGTGTGCCCGGTGGCCGTGCACCCCGACCGCTTTGCGGCCGCCGAGCTGCTCGCCCAGATGGGTTGCGACGTCGTGATCGCCGATGACGGGCTGCAGCATTACGGCCTCGCGCGCCAGTTCGAGATCGCGGTGGTGGACGGCCGGCGCGGCTTCGGCAATGGCCGGCTGCTGCCGGCGGGCCCGCTGCGGGAACCGGTGGACCGGCTGCGGACGCTCGACCGCATCATGCTGCAGGCGCGCACGGACGAGCGGGTGGAGGAGCTGTCCGGGGGAAACCCGCGCGTCACGCGCTTCACCCTCACGGCCGGTGACGTGCGAAGCTTGCACGGTGCGAATGAGCGGCCGCTCGAATCGTTCAGCGGGCAGGCGGTGCACGCCATCGCCGGCATCGGCAACCCGCAGGGTTTTTTCGAGCTGTTGGAAACGCACGGTTTGAGCGTGATCCCGCATGCCTTCGCCGATCACGCCGTGCTGTCACGCCAGCAGCTCGAGTTCGGTGACGATCGTGCCGTGATCATGACCGAGAAGGACGCGGTCAAATGCGAGGCTTTCGCTCCGGCCAACGCCTGGTACCTGGCGGTGGCGGTGGCGATTGCCGCCAATCAGGACCTGTCATGGCTCGGCGACCTCGCCGGGAAGCTGCGCTCCAACCCGGTGGAGCAGGAAGCGTGAACGATTTCGTGGTCGTCATCCCGGCGCGCTATGCCTCGGTCCGCCTGCCCGGCAAGCCGCTGCGGCTCATCGCCGGCAAGCCGATGCTGCAGCACGTGCACGAACGTGCCGCGGAAAGCCGCGCGAGCGAAGTGATCATCGCCACGGACGATCGCCGGATCGCGGCAGCGGCGGAAGCTTTCGGCGCCAAGGTGTGCATGACGGCGGAGCACCACCAGTCCGGCACTGACCGCCTTGCGGAAGTGAGCCGCCGCTGCGGCTGGCCAAAGCACAAGGCGGTGGTGAACCTGCAGGGGGACGAACCGCTGATGCCCGCCGGCCTGATCAACCAGTGCGCCGGCTTGCTGGCGGCGCCCGAGGTCGGGATGGCGACGCTCGCGTCCCCGTTTTTGTCACGGGAAGAATTCGACGACCCGAACGTCGTGAAGGTGATTCTCGACACGCACGGCGATGCCCTCTATTTCAGCCGCGCGGCGATTCCGTATGCGCGGAGTCCCGCGAACGCGTCCCTTGCGATGGGCAGTGCGCTGCACCACCATGGAATCTATGCCTATCGCGTGGAGGTCCTGCAGCGGGTCGTCGCTGCCGAACGGTCGCCGCTGGAGCAGGCGGAGCAGCTCGAGCAGTTGCGCGCGCTGGCCCTGGGCGTGAAGATTCGCGTGGGCAGGCCGGAACAGCGGCCGGGTCCCGGTGTCGATACCGAAGCGGACCTGGCGCGCGTCGCAAAAAAGCTGGGCGTGGAGGACGACTAGATGGATCGAGTCAGTGTGCTGTTCGTTTGCATGGGCAATATCTGCCGCTCGCCGACGGCCGAAGGGGTGTTCCGCAAGGTCGTCGCGGACGCGGGCATGTCGGAGCGGGTGCACATCGAGTCGGCCGGCACGCACGCCTTTCACTCGGGCGCGGCACCCGATCATCGCGCGCAGGCGGCAGCGCAGCGCCGCGGCATCGCCTTGCACGAGATCCGCGCCCGCAGGGTCAGCGACGAAGACTTCGAGGCCTTCGATTACATCCTGGTGATGGACAAGGACAATCTCGAGGAACTGCGGCAGCGCGTACCGGAGGGAAATCGCCGCAAGGTCCACCTGTTTCTCGAGTTCGCGGGAGGATCGCAGGTGTCGGAAGTGCCGGACCCGTATTACGGGGGCGCGTCCGGTTTCGAGCTCGTGCTCGACCTGGTCGAGCAGGCGTCGGAGCGCCTGCTCGAGCGGATCCGGCGGGAGACGCCACGGCGCCTGTAGGAGCCCGGTCCACGGGCGACCGGCGCCAACGGCCGAGTCGCCCGTGGGACGGGCTCCTACAGCAGGCTACCGTTCCGAGACGTTCTTGACCGGCTCGGGCTCGTCCGCGGGCTTCTCCACGGGCGCGGCCGGTTCCCAGGGGAGCAAGCGTCCGCCGCCCGAGGGCTTGGCCGGTTCCGCCGGCGCCTCGGCCCCCGATGGCGTGGCGGCCACGGGCGACGCCGGCTGCGGCCGGGGCGGCTCGGCGGCACGAGGCGCCGGTGCGGCGCTCTCGTTGCCATTGCTCCGCGGCTCCCGTTGCGGTTCGGAGCTGCCCGTCGCGGGTGCCGCCGTTTCCACCACCGGCGCGGCGGGTCGTTCACGGCGCACCGGCTGGCTGGCGGCGGGTTCTTCACGGCGGGGCGGCTGGCTGGCTTCGCGCGGCGGCGCCGACTCCGGTGCCTGCCGCTCCGCGGGTTTGCTGCCGTTGCCATGATCGTTTCCGGTCACCGCGCTGCGCTGCGCCGGCACCTCCGCGGCGGTCTGCTGCGGCTGGCCGTCGTTGCCGTGCGTCGCTGCGGATTCACCGCCGCCCTCGGCAGCGCGCTTCCGGCGCCGTCCACCGCGGCTGCGGCGGCGCGACGGGCTCTTGCGCGCCGCGTCGTCGCGGCCCTCGGCATGCGTGTCCTGGCGCTCCTTCTCCTTGCCCGTGCCCTCCTGAGCCCCGTGCGGCTGGCTCTCGGCGCGATTCTCCCTGGCGCCGGCGGACGCGCGGTCACCGCGTTCTGCCGCAGCCTTGCCACCGCGTTTCCGCGAGGTCTTCTGCGAACGGGTCTTTCTCTGGTCGGATGAACGCGTGGACGAGCCCCGCTTCCGCCCGCGCTGCGGCTCGGACTGCCGCCCCCGCGAGCGCTGGCCGCGCGATTCGGATTTGCGGGCGGAATCGCGCCGCGACCGGGTCTTCCGTTCGCCGTCCGCTGCATCGCCGCCGGTGAACAGCGCGACGAGCCGCGCGATCAGACCGGGCTTCTTCGGCTCGGCGCGCACCGGCGCCGGCGTGCTGGGGGACATCGTCGCCACGGCGGCCGGCTCGGCGACCTTCCGCTCCTGGATGATCTCCGTTACGTCGACTTCCTCGACGGTTTCGGCCAGCGTGTAGCTCGTGCCGACATTCTCCGGCAGCTCGACCTGGTCGTCGCGCACGCGCCGTACCTGGTAGTGCGGCGTTTCCAGCGCCGGGTTGGCGACCAGCACCACCTGCATGGCATTGCGCGACTCGAGGCTCTGCACCCAGCTCCGCTTTTCATTCAGCAGGTACGTCGCCACCTCCACCGGCAGTTGGGCGATGACCTTGGCCGTGCGCTCTTTCCGCGCCTCCTCGCCGATGATCCTTAAGATAGCGAGCGCGAGCGACTCGACGCTGCGGATATTGCCGATACCGGAACAGCGGGGGCAGGTCATGTAGCTCGACTCGCCGAGCGAGGGCCGCAGCCGCTGGCGCGACATTTCGAGCAGGCCGAAGCGGCTGATCTTGCCGATCTGCACGCGCGCCCGGTCCTGCCGCACCGCGTCACGCAGCCGGTTCTCGACGTCACGCTGGTTCTTCTGCGGTCCCATGTCGATGAAGTCGATGACCACGAGGCCGCCGAGGTCGCGCAGCCGCAACTGCCGGGCAATTTCGTCGGCCGCCTCGAGATTCGTGTTCAGCGCGGTAGTTTCGATGTCGGCACCTTTGGTCGCCCGCGCCGAGTTGATGTCGATGGACACCAGCGCTTCCGTGTGGTCGATCACCAGGCTGCCGCCGGAAGGGAGGGTCACCGAATGGGCGAAGGCCGATTCGATCTGCGACTCGATCTGGTAGCGCGTAAACAGCGGCACGTCGTCGGTGTAAGCTTTCAGCTTCTTGAGGCTCTGCGGCATGACCTGCTCGACGAACTCGCGAGCCTCCGAGTACGTCTTGTCGTCGTCGATCAGGATCTCGCCGATCTCGTCCGACAGGTAGTCGCGCAGCGCGCGGATCACCGCGTTGCTTTCACGGTAGATCAAAAACGGCGACGGGCGCTCCACCACGACCTTCTTGATCGCTTCCCAGACGGACAGCAGATTCTCGAGGTCCCACTGCAGCTCTTCGGCGTTCCGGTCGATGCCGGCGGTGCGCAGGATGACGCTCATACCGTCCGGAATCGTGATGTCGTGCAGCGCCTGGCGCGCCAGGTCGCGATCGTCGCCGACAATGCGCCGCGACACGCCCCCGGAGCGGGATTTGTTGGGTTTCAGCACGATGAACCGGCCGGCGAGGCTGACGAAGGTGGTGAGCGCGGCGCCCTTGTTGCCGCGTTCCTCCTTGTCGATCTGGACAACGATGTCCTGGCCCTCCTTCAGGACCTCGCGGATGTTCGGCCGCGATCCGGCGGGAGCGTCGTTGACGAAATACTCGCTGGAGATTTCCTTGAGCGGCAGGAAACCGTGCCGGTCGGCGCCGTAATTGACGAAGGCCGCTTCGAGACTGGGCTCGATGCGCGTAATCCTGCCTTTGTAGATGTTGGCTTTCTTACGTTCGCCGGACGGCAGCTCGATGTTGAGGTCGTACAGGCGCTGGCCGTCGACCATTGCCATGCGCAACTCTTCTTCCTGAGTTGCATTGATCAGCATTCTTTTCATGTTGCCCTACTTTAAGGTTGTTACCGGGCAACGAGCAGGAATGACGGGAGAACGCCGCGAGGGCGCTGCAGGGAGCCTCTGGATGGAATGCGTGGCGCCAGGCGCCAGGAAAGAGGTTCGTAAACCTGAACGGGGCAGGAGATGATGACATGAGGATCATCATCCAGCCCGGCAAAAAAATGATCATGGTTTCCCTGCGGCCGTGCCGCTTCAGGCGGTAGCCCGGAATCTTGCTCGTGCCAAATGGTTGTCGGTCTCTTGAACGATCAAAGTGCTTGCGCAAAGTGCTTTCGAGGCCGAGATGACAGATTTTCTCGCGGCCGGCCGAAGCCGCCGCCGCAAATCGCAGTGGGCCGGCTGCAACGCCGGCCTCACTGGACGCTAATATAACATACGCGGTCAAACCGCAAAGCCCCGAAATCCTGGATCCTGACTATGCGCGAAAAAACCCGGAACGACCCCGAGGGAAAGCGCACCGGCGTCCGCAAGGTCGAGGTGGACGCCGAGGATGCCGGCCAGCGTATCGACAACTTCCTGAAGAAACAGTTGCCCGGGGTGCCGAAGAGCCGCGTTTACCGCTTGCTGCGGCGCGGCGAGGTGCGCATCAACGGCAGCCGCATCCGCGCGGATTACCGCCTGCAGGCGGGCGACGAAGTGCGTATCCCGCCGGCGCGCCTGCGGCCCGCGGGCAGCCCGCCGCCGGCTGCCGCCGCTGCGCGGCTGGCGGCACGCGTGCTGTTCGAGGACGACCGGCTGCTGGTGATCGACAAGCCGGCCGGCACGGCCGTGCATGGCGGCAGCGGGATCTCGCACGGGGTCATCGAGCAGTTGCGCTTCGCACGGCCCGAGCTCAAGGACCTCTCGCTCGTGCACCGGCTGGACCGGGAAACCTCGGGCTGCCTCGTGCTCGCGAAGCGGCGCAGCGCGCTGCGGGCGCTGCACGAGAGCTTTCGCGAGGGCCGCGTGGAAAAGAACTACCTCGCGCTGGTCGCCGGCGACTGGCAGTCGGGCGAGCAGCTCGTGGAGGCGCCGCTCTACGTGCACCACCGCGCGGGCGGCGAGCGCCATGTCCTCGTGCACGAGAAAGGCAAGGCGGCCGCGACGCGCTTTCGCCTGTCACGCCGCTACGGCGGCCGCTGGAGCCTGTTGCAATGCCAGCCGCTGACCGGCCGCACGCACCAGGTCCGCGTGCACGCGGCGCACGCCGGGCACCCGCTCGTCGTCGACGACCGTTACGGCGACCCGGCGGCGAACGCGCGCGCCAAAGAGGAGGGCCTCGGGCGCCTCTTCCTCCACGCCCAGTCGATCGCCTTCCCCGATGCCCACGGCAACGAGCTCCACTTCACCGCGCCCCTGGCCCCCGATCTCGAAGCCTTCCTGGCCGGGGCCGGACCAACCTGAGCTCTATCCATAAACCAAAATGGTGCCGGTCGGGACCGGTACCACGTCCATATCCGCTGCTTCGCGGCGTGGGAGGTCGAACTGCGCAACCCGGGGCGGGCCGGCGAGTCGATCGCGGCCGGCGGCCCCGGCGAGCGAGCCAGCCACGCCGGGTTGCCCGCAAGGCTGGAGGGGCGCAAGATTGCGGGCCGTGGCGACAACAAAATCCACACCCGAGGAACGGAGTGATTCCGCGACCGGAACACTCGGTGACCTGCTCTACGCGGACCAACGGAGGCCCCGGATCCCCGAGGCGGACTGGGTCGGGCTCGTCCGGGGCATCGCCTTGCACGACCAGGGTGCCCTGCAGGCGCTGTACCGGCGAACACACCGGCTGGTGTTCACCCTGATCGTGCGCATCACCGGCAATCCGCAGACCGCTGAAGAGCTGACGCTGGACGTGTTTCACGACGTGTGGCGCCGCGCGCCGGATTACGATGCGCGCAACGGGTCCGTGCTCGGATGGATCGTGAACCAGGCACGCTCGCGGGCGATCGACCGGCTGCGGTTCGAGCAGCGGAAAAAGCGCGTCAACCCTTACGCGGATAATCCGCTCCCGCCAGGCGGCGCACGCGAACCACAGGAAGCCTGTCACCTGGCCGAGCAGGGCCGCATGCTGAGACAGGCATTGAGCCGGCTCACGCCGGACGAGCGGCAGGTAATCGAGATCGCCTTCTTTTCCGAATTCACCCACATGCAGGTCGCGGCGCGTCTCAACGAGCCGCTCGGAACCGTCAAGACGCGCATTCGTTCCGGGTTGGGCAAGCTCCGCCAGGCACTGGCCGGGACCTGACGATCGTGAAGGCGACTGCCGACAAAAACGGGTGCCGCCATGCGGAACGGCTATGCGTGTTCGCCCTGCAAGCCCTGCCGCCGCACGAAGCGGCTGCCATGGAAGCGCATCTCGAGGAGTGCCCGGAGTGCCGGCGGGAGCTCGCCAGCCTGCGCCCGATTGTCGAGTCCTTCGTCGCCTGGCCGACCGACGTGCTGCGTCCCCCGACGCCGCTATGGGGCCGCCTGGCCGAGCGCATCGCGGCGGACGTCGGCGCGCAAGCGGATTTGCCGGCGCCGCCCGCCTGGCTGGAGCCGGAATGGGAGGAGGTCGCCCCCGGCATCACCTGCAAGCTGCTCGCCACCGATACGGAGCAGGATCGCGTCAGCATGCTGGTGCGGCTCGCGCCGGGGGTCGCGTATCCGCCGCACCGGCATGCGGGAACCGAAGAACTGCACCTGCTGGACGGCGAGCTGTTCATCGAGGACCGGAAACTCCTCCCGGGCGATTACAACCGGGGCGAGGCAGGCACCGGCGATCAATTCGTCTGGACGGAGACCGGCTGCACCTGCGTTCTCATTACGTCCACACGCGACGTTCTTCAGTAATTTTCCGGGCTGCCCGGCCCGGCACCTGACGGCTGCAAGCAGCCGAGCTCGCGCAGAACGCTCGCCAGCCAGATCATCGGCAGGCCGATGAGCGCCGTCGGGTCGTCGGTGCTTACCGATTCGAACAGCACGACGCCGGCCCCTTCGATCCGGAAGCTGCCGGCGCAGTCGTACGGCGCGTCGTGGCGCAGGTAAGCTTCCGCGAGCGGCCGGTCGAAGAGCCGAAACGTCACCTGCGTGACGTCCGTGTGTTCGTGACGATGTCCGCTGCGCCGATCGAGCACGCAGGCGGCGGTAAGAAACAGCATCGTTTTTCCGGACGCGGCCAGGAGCTGCTCGACGGCGCGCGCGTGATTGCCGGGCTTGCCGATCGCGCGTCCCTCGAGCACGGCCACCTGGTCGGCGCCGATGAGGAGGGCGCCCGGCTGCCCGCCGGACAGGGCGTCCGCTTTCTGCCGCGCGAGGCGGCGCACCAGGTCGCGCGGCGGTTCGCCCGGCCTCGGTGCTTCGTCGATTTCCGGAGCCATACACCCGAAGTCGGCCAGCAGGCGCCCGAGCAGCTCGCGGCGATACGGCGACGACGAAGCGAGGACGACGGGCGGTGCGAAAGGGTTCTGCATGGCGGATTTCCTGCCCCGAGTTTATCCGACGGCGCTGCCTGCGAGCCGCAAAAGCGCTTTGACACCCGGCGGCAGCGTCCTTATCATGCGCGCGCCATGGTCAATCCACTGCTCGAGCGCGCGCCGCCGAAGGCGTTCGCGGAACGGGGCCAGATCATTGAAAAGCAAGAAAAACTGGAACTCTTTCCGCGCCTTTCGGAGGTCGTCGGCGACGACCTCCGGCGGCTCGATGCGCCGCCCGCCGGATGGCGGCAGTCGCCGGTAGCGATTAGACTCGCGTTCGGCTGGGCGGATACGCAGCGCGAGCTTCCGGTCCTCGAGGGGCACGTGACGGCCGAGGTGCCGGCCGTGTGCCAGCGCTGCCTGGAGCCGCTCGCGCTGACGCTCGACACGGACTTGCGGCTCCTGTTCAGCGGCCCGGGCCGGAGCGCGGACGAGTCGCTGGATTATGCAGTGTGGGAGCTCGACGAGGCGGTGTTGCGGCCGCTGGACGTGGTCGACGAAGCCCTGGTGATGGCCATGCCGTTGGCCGCCATGCACGAGTCCGAAGAGAACTGCGGCCGGCTCGCGGAACAGGCGAAGGTGGAGAAGGAAGAAGCGCAGGTCCGCCCGTTCGCGGACCTGAAATCGCAAATGCGCGACAGGGACTGACGGCAGTCCGGAGCACTGGTAAACACGACGTGCCGCGAAGTGGTCACGTTCAACGGAGAACACAATGGCTGTACAAAAAAGTCGCAAGACGCCGGCACGCCGAGGCATGCGGCGTTCGCACGACAGGCTGAAAGCGCCGCCGCTGTCGGTCGACCCGACGTCGGGCGAGACGCACCTGCGCCACCGCGTGACGCCGGACGGTTTTTACCGCGGCAACCAGGTCATCGCGCAGCGCGAAGAAGACGACGAAGAATAACCACGGGCTTGCCGCGGGTGCGGCGGCAAAGCCTGATCCATAGCCGGGGATTCCATTGGGGGGAACAGCCGTCATAGCGCTCGACGCGATGAGCGGCGATCTCGGTGCCGAGGTCGTCGTGCGCGCCGCCGTTGCTTCGCTCGAAAAACACCCGAATCTCAAGCTGGTGCTCGTCGGTAACGAAGACGAGCTCGGCTATCTCGTGACGCCCCTCGTCCACGGCGAGCGGCGCCTGGAGATCGTGCAGTCAACCGAGGTCGTCGGCATGTCCGAAGGGCCGGGGGAGGCCTTACGGAAAAAGAAGGACTCCTCGATGCGTGTCGCCGTCGATATGGTCAAGGATGGCAGGGCACAAGCCTGCGTCAGCGCCGGCAACACGGGTGCGCTCATGGCCATCGCCAAGTTCGTGCTGAAAACGCTGCCGGGCATCGAACGTCCCGCGATCATCGCGGAGCTGCCCAGCATCGGCGGCAGCGTGCACATGCTGGACCTGGGGGCCAACACGGTCGGCGACGCGGAGCTCCTGTTCCAGTTCGCCGTGATGGGCTCCATCGTGACCAGCGACATCAGCCGCATCGAGCAGCCCCGCGTGGCGCTGCTGAACATCGGCGTCGAAGCCACCAAAGGCCACGACAGCATCCGGGATGCGTCGGCGCTGCTCGCCGCGAGCAGCCTGAACTACGTCGGTTTCATCGAGGGCAACGAGATCTTCTCCGGCAAGGCCGACGTGGTGGTGACCGACGGCTTCACCGGGAACGTCGCGCTGAAGACGATGGAGGGCACCGTCGGGCTCGCCGCGCACTATCTCCGCCGCGCGTTCACGCGCAACCTGTTAACGAAGCTGCAGGGCTTCCTCGCCGCGCCGGTCTTGAAGAGCCTCGCGATCGAAATGGATTCGCGCAACTACAACGGCGCCTCTCTCGTCGGACTTAATGGTATCGTTATCAAAAGCCATGGCAGCGCCGACGCCTACGCGTTCCAGCACGCAATCGACACGGCGCTCGTCGAAGTGAAAAACCAGGTACCGCTGCAGATCGGGAACCTGCTGCAACAGGAAGCCGCATGATCTATTCGAGAATCGCAGGGACCGGCCGCTATCTGCCGGACCGGATCATGACCAATGCCGACCTGGAAAAAATGGTCGACACCAGCGACGAATGGATCCGGACGCGCACCGGGGTTGAGCGGCGGCATATCGCGGCGGAGGGGCAGGGCACGTCCGATCTGTGCGTCGAGGCGGCCAGGCTCGCGATGGAAGCTGCCGGCGTCACCCCGGAAGACATCGACCTGGTCGCCGTCGGCACGACCACTCCGGACCTCGTCTTTCCGAACGTCGGCACGCTCGTGCAGGAGCGGCTCGGGATCCACGGCTGCCCGGCGTTCAGTATCGAGGCCGCCTGCACCGGATTTCTCTACGCGCTCAGCATGTCCGACAAGTTCGTGCGCGCCGGCGAAGCGAAGTGCGCACTGGTGATCGGCGCCGAAGTCCTGAGCCGGCTGATCGACTGGACCGATCGCTCGACTTGCGTGCTGTTCGGCGACGGGGCAGGCGCCGTGGTGCTCGAGCCGTCCGGCGATCCCGGCATTCTCTCCTGCCACCTCGGCGCGGACGGCCGATACAAGGAGCTGCTCTACTATCCTTACGGCCCGTCGAAGGCGCTCGACAAGGCCGGCGTGGCGAGCGATGCGAAAATCATCATGAGCGGCAACGAGGTATTCAAGGTCGCGGTCAAGACGCTCGGCAACGTCGCCGAGGAAGCGTTGCGCGCCAACGGTATCGCGGTCGACGAGGTCGACTGGTTCGTGCCGCACCAGGCCAACCTGCGGATCATCCAGGCGACCGCGAAGCGGCTCGGCCTGCCGATGGAGAAGGTGGTCCTGACCGTGCAGGACCACGGCAATACGTCCGCCGGTTCGGTGCCGCTGGCGCTCGACGTCGCGGTACGCGACGGCCGGCTGCAGCGCGGACAGCTCGTGCTGATGGAAGCATTCGGCGGCGGGTTCACCTGGGGCTCGGCGCTGATGCGCTATTGAGGTGCCGGGGTGCCGGCACCTGCTCCCTCACCATAGTGCCGGGCGTTTGTCGCGCGCTTGCCGGCGTTTCATGCGTTCGTGCAGGCTCTTGCGCTTACCTTCGAGACTCTTCTTTCGCGCGGCGGCATCGCTTCTTTTGCCGTGCTTTCGGTCGTACTCCTTACGATAACGGCGGAAATCGCCGTACGCTTCGCGCACGTGCTTCAGATCGCGCAGCAGCAGCTCGATCAGGATGACGTCGTCGAGATAGCCGATCGCCGGAATTGCGTCGGGTATGACGTCTTCGGGATCGCCGAAATAGACGAACGTGGCGAGCATCTGCTCGCGCGCAGGCCTGGGCAGGCGCCACTCGGCGTCCTCCAGCATGTCGATCATCGTGTCGAGCGCAGGCAGCCGCTGCGCGACGAAATCCGGCAGCGGACCGCTCGTCCGGATGCTGTCGAGCACGCTGCGCACCGCTTCGATGATCTCCGCCTCGTCGCCGTCGCGCACCGTGTTCCGCGATTGCCGGACGGCATGCCGGAAGAGGCCGAGATCACGATCCGTGAAATCGAGCGAAATACTGACACCCATGAGTCCCGCGCCCCCGGTCTTCGATCCGCGCAAGGCTACCGGTGGACCCGCAAAGCGTCAATCGTGCGCTACTCGTGCGACTGGCGTGCGGCGTTGTGAAATAATGCCCCCGTGACGAGGCCAAAGCTCTATATCGGTAACCGGAATTATTCCTCCTGGTCGCTCCGGGCCTGGTTCCTGCTGGCAGAGGCGGACATCGCATTCGACGAGGAACGCCTGCCGCTCGATACGCGGGAGTTCGAGGAGCGCATCGGGGCGATTTCGCCGTCGCGCCGGGTGCCCGTGCTGGTGCTGGACGATGCAAAGGTGTGGGATTCGCTGGCGATCGGTGAGACCGTGGCAGAGCGCTGGCCGGACAAGGGCCTGTGGCCGTCGGATTCGGCCGCACGCGCGCACGCGCGGTCGATCAGCGCCGAGATGCACGCCGGCTTTGCCGCCTTGCGCGCGGAGATGCCGATGAACTGCCGCGCGATGGGCCGGCAGGTGCCGTTATCGCCCGGGCTGAAAGCGGATATCGATCGCATCTTCGCGATCTGGAGCGATTGCGCGGAACGTTACGGCGGCGGGTGGCTCTTCGACCGGTACAGCGTGGCGGACGCCATGTACGCGCCGGTGGTGCTGCGGTTTCGCACGTACGGCGTGGACCTGCCGCAGGCCGCGCGCGGGTATGCGGACCGGGTGTTGCAGAGCCGCGCGCTGCAGAAGTGGCTCGCCGCGGCGGAATCGGAAACGGAAGTGCTGGAGCGGGAAGAAATCGGACAATGAGGTGCCGGGAATCGAGAAGGCGGGTCGGGAGAGGCGCGAGCCGCGGCATCGCCGTCATGGCGGTTGCCACCGCGCTGGCGGCAACGGCGCGCGCCGAAGTGTACGAGCTGCCGCCGCCGGGCAACGACGTCATCGGCGCCGTCTCCTACGTCGAGTCCCGCGCGGCCGACACGCTGCTCGATATCGCGCGGCGCCACGGCCTCGGCTACGAGGAAATCGTGCGCGCCAACCCCCAGGTCGATCCGTGGCTGCCCGGCGCCGGGACGCGCATCGTCCTGCCCACGCGCTACATCCTGCCGCCGGGACCCCGCGAGGGCCTGGTGCTCAACCTCCCCGAATACCGCATGTACTACTTTCCGGAGGCCCAGCCGGGCGAGCCGGCGGTGGTGATGACCTATCCGGTCAGTATCGGCCGGATGGACTGGGCGACGCCGCTAGGCACGACGCGGGTGGTGTCGAAGGTGGTGAACCCGACGTGGTACCCGCCGGACTCGGTGCGCGCGGAACACGAGGCGGACGGGCGCCCCCTGCCGCGCATCGTGCCCCCGGGACCGGACAACCCGCTGGGCACGCGCGCCATGCGGCTGGGGTTACCCGGCTATCTCATCCACGGGACGAACCGGCCCGCCGGCGTCGGCATGCGCGTCACACACGGCTGCATCCGCATGTTCCCGGAGGACATCGAGTTCCTGTTCGGACGGGTGGCCGTGAACACGCCCGTGCGCATCATGAACGAGCCGGTGAAGCTCGGCTGGGACGGCGACCGCCTGCTGATGGAAGTGCACCGCACGCTCGAAGCGGCACCGCTCGAGGTCGAGGACGAGCAGGCCGCCATTGCGATCGACGCGCTGGCCGAACCCGCGCTCATCGAGCCGCCGATGCCGAGCCGGCTCACGGCACTGACGATGACCTTCGTCGATGCGACGGCCACGCGCGCGGGCGAGCTCGACTGGGAATTCGCCGAGCGCCTGCTCGAGCGCGCCGACGGCATCCCCGTCGCCGTCGGGAACGCCATAAAAAACGCCGCGACCAGCGCGGCGTCTGAATGAAAACCAAGGGCTGTTGACAATAGTCTGTCGCTACTTTGACATCGACTGCTGGAACATCCTTTCCAGCCGATCGCGATTCGCTTCGCAGCAGGACTGCGCTTCTTCCGCCGCGGCGAGCGCTTCCTCGGCGGTCTGCTGCGCTTCCCTGGCGGCCTGTGCGGCGCTGTCGGCAGCGGCCCGCGCGGCCTCGGCGGCCGACATGGCTTCCGCGGCATCCCGTGCGGCCTGGTCCACGGTCGACTGGACTGCGTCCTGTTCTTCCTGGTTGGCACAGCCGCCCGCCATGCCAAGCACGAGCGCAATCGCGCTTACCTTCAATAAATTCTTAATCATCACTCCAGTTCCTCTGGTGGAAAAATTGCAGCCGCATTATTTCCTAAATTGGCTGGACCTTCAATGATCTGCGAGTTTATTAATGCGAGTGTCGTGCATCCGCGACAGGCGCGCGGCGTTTTCGCGCCGCGTTTGCCCGGCCAGGCGCGGCAATAATCTCGCTTGGGGGCAGCAGGATTTGGCGATCGTCCGAACGGGTGCAGGAGCCCGTCTCACGGCGACGCGGCGGTCGGCATGGCAGTCGCCCGTGAGACGGGCTCCTGCAGAAAGCGCCAACCGGGAAAGGGTATTTACAAAAGCCGCAAACTGGTTATACTGCCAGTAGCTGTCCTTTTGTACAGGAACCCGATCATGCCACAGCTCACCCCCCGCCAGGCCCAGATTCTCAAAATGATTCAGGACTTTATAGCCGAATCCGGCATGCCGCCGACGCGTGCCGAAATCGCCGCGGCACTCGGTTTCAAGTCGCCCAATGCGGCCGAAGATCATTTGCGCGCTCTGCAGAGGAAGGGCGTGCTGGTGCTCATGCCCGGCACCTCGAGAGGCATCCAGCTCAAGGATTCGCTGCGCGAGCAACTCGGTCTGCCGCTGGTCGGCCGGGTCGCGGCCGGCAGCCCGATCCTGGCCGAGGAGCATATCGAGACGCATTACCAGATCGACAAGGCGCTCTTCGATCCGAAGCCGCATTACCTGCTGCGCGTGGAAGGCATGAGCATGAAAAACGCCGGCATCCTGCACGGCGATCTCGTGGCGGTACATCGCACGCCGGAAGTCCGCAGCCGCCAGATCGTGGTGGCGCGAGTGGATGACGAGGTCACCGTGAAGCGTTATCGCCAGGACGGCAAATTGGTCTGGCTGCTGCCGGAGAATGAGGAGTTCGAGCCGATACGCGTCGACCTCGGTTCGCAGTCGATGGTCATCGAAGGCGTGGTCGTCGGCGTCATTCGCGACGGCATTGCCGTGCACTGATCTGTAGGAGCCCGTCTCACGGGCGATCCGATCCCGATGCCGTGTCGCCCGTGAGACGGGCTCCTACAGGACCGGTCCTCACCCCGATGAACGAAGCCCTCGAAAGCCTGCTGAAAAACCCGCGAGTCTGGCGGGCGCGGAACGCGGCGACCGCGGAAGCGCCGCAAGGCTGGCCCAGCGGATATCGTAAGCTCGACCGCGTTCTCCCCGGCGCCGGCTGGCCGCGGCATGCATTGACCGAGATTCTCGTCGAACACCCCGGCACGGGCGAGCTCCGCTTGCTCATGCCGGCGCTGGCGCAGCTCTGCCGCGCCGGCAAAAGCGACACCGGGGAGGCCGGCTGGATCACCTGGATTGCGCCACCGTTCCAGCCGTACCCGCCGGCGCTCACCCAATGGGGCATCGATCTCTCGCGCCTGCTCGTCGTCCATCCGAAACAGAGCACCGACACCCTCTGGGCCGCCGAACAGGCCCTGGCCTCGGGCAACTGCGCCGCCGTGCTGCTGTGGCCGGATTTCTCCAATTTTTCCCGGCGGCTGCAGCTTGCGGCCGAGAAAGGCCGGAGCTGGGCCATCGCTTTTCGCCCGCTCGAAGCGCGCGCGGAAATTTCCGCGGCCGCCCTGCGCCTGGAGCTCGTCAAAGGCGAACGGGGCACGGATGTTCGCATTCTCAAAAGCCGCGGCGGCCGACCGGCAACGGTGCAGAACGTCATTCATGAAGGCGATCGGGCGAATGTCAACAGACCCTAGATCATGCAGCCTCCGAATAAATCCCTCGCCGCAACGCCGGGCGCCGCCCCGACTCCCTCCGAAACACGCGCCCGCCAATCTCTAAGGAAACCGGCGCAGCAGTCGCTGCCGCTCGAACCCGCGCCCCGGGTCGAGCCGGGACGAGACGCGCAGGCGAGCCGCCTCTGGCTGTGCCTGCATTTTCCGCTGCTGCCGCTCGAAGCCTTGGGAAGCAGCCGCGCACCGCGCGCCGTGTTCGAAGAAGTACAGGGCGTGCGGCGCATCCTGCTCGCGGACAGCACGGTGCGCGCGGCGGGAATCGTTCCGGGCCTCTCCGCCAATGCGGCGCTCGCACTCTCACCGATGCTCGAGCTTCGTGAGCGGAATCCGGCCCGCGAAGCGCAGGTGTTGCGGGCGCTGGCCGTCCGGGCGGAACGCTACACGTCGATGGTCAGCCTGGAACCGCCGGCCCTGCTGCTGGAGGTCGCCGGCAGCCTGCGCCTGTTCGGCGGGCTCGAGAACCTGTGGCAGGGTATCGGCAGCGAGCTGCGGGAGCGGGGATTCAGCGTTTTAATGGCAGCGGCGCCCACGCCGCTCGCGTCGACCTGGCTGGCGAAAAGCGGCCGCAACATCCGCCTGCTCGATCCGGCGCTGCTCACCGGGACGCTCGCGCCTTTGCCGCTGCGTTGCCTGGAATGGCCGGAATCCGTGCAGGAAGCGTTAAACGGGATGGGACTCACCTGCATCGGCGATTGCCTGCGCCTGCCGCGGCAGGGTTTCGCGCGCCGCTTCGGCGCAGGCCTCTTGCTGCAGCTCGACCGGGCGCTCGGGCGCCTGCCCGATCCCCGCGCGAGCTACCGCGCGCCGGAACGGTTTTGCCGCGAATGCGATTTGCAGGAAGAGGAGCACGACAGCGAGCGGTTGCTCGCCGCCTGCCGGCAATTGCTGGAGGAGCTTGAATACTTCCTGATCAGCCGGCAGCTTGCAGTACAGCAGCTCAGGTTCAGCTTTTTCCATTTGCGGCAGGACGCGACCCGGCTCACGCTCCGGCGCCGGCAGGCCGGCGCGGGAACCGCCCAATGGAGCGAGCTGCTCGAGCTGCGTTTCGACTGCCTGGCGCTGCCCGCGCCGGTCATCGCGATCCGGCTGGCGAGCGGGTACGGCGAATCCCTGCAGGCAGCGAGCGATGCCTTGAGCTTCGACGGCAAAACCGGGCAGGCAAGCACCTTGCCGATCGCGCACCTGATGGAGCGCCTCAGCGCACGCATGGGCGAAGCCGCCGTGCACGGCGTGGCGCTGGTCGACGAGCATCGTCCGCACTGCGCGTGGCGCGCGACACCGGCGCTCGAAAAAGGGGACGAAAAAGGGGACAGATTTATTTTTCCGGGAAAAATAAATCTGTCCCCTTTTTCTAAGCGGCGGCCGCTATGGATGCTCCCCGAGCCGCTGCGGCTGGAGACGGTCGACGGCGAGCCGGCGTACCGCGGACCGTTGCGGCGCGTCTCCGGCCCGGAACGCATCGAATCGGGCTGGTGGGACGCCGGCGGCATCGCGCGGGACTATTTCGTCGCCGCCAACGGCGAGGGCATGCGTCTCTGGATCTACCGCGAGCGCCGGGGGCGGGCGGACTGGTACCTGCACGGGCTGTTCGGTTGATGGCCGCGCCAGCTCCGGACTATGCGGAGTTGCACGCGCTCAGCAACTTCACTTTTTTAAGGGGCGCCTCCCATCCCGAAGAGCTGGTGCTGATGGCCGACCGGCTAGGTTATACGGCTATCGCGATTACCGACGAATGCTCGGTGTCCGGCATCGTCCGCGCGCATGCGCGCGCGAAGGAATGCGGCATGCAGCTCATCGTCGGCACCGAAGTGCAGCTCACCGGCGGGCCGAAGCTCGTCGTGCTGGCGCAGAATCGCAGCGGCTATGCCCGAATGTGCCGGCTCATCACCGCAGGCCGACGAGCGGCGGAAAAGGGTCAGTACCGCCTCGATCGCGACGCGTTTGCCGACGGCCTGCCGGACTGCCTCGTGCTGCTGGTGCCGAACGACCGGCTGTCGCTCGATGCCGGCGACCGCTGGATGCTCGACGCCTTCCGCGATCGCCTGTGGATCGCCGTCGAGCTGCTCGCGGACGGCCTCGAGCAGGAACGCCTGCATTGCCTGCGGCGCCTCAGCCGCGCGCTGCGCCTGCCGCTCGTCGCCAGCGGCGACGTGCACATGCATTGCCGCGAGCGCCGCGCCCTGCAGGACACCGTCACCGCGATTCGCGAGGGCGTGACGCTCGATCGCGCGGGTTTTTGCCTCTACCCGAACGGCGAACGTAGCTTGCGTTCCCGGGAACGGCTCGCCAGCGTCTATCCCGGCGACCTGCTCGAAGAAACCGTAGCTGTCGCGAACACGATCGACTTTTCCCTGGCCGAGCTGCGCTACGCCTACCCGGACGAGCTCGTGCCGGTGGGCGAAACGCCGGCGAGCTGGCTCAAACACCTGACGGAGGAGGGCATGCGGCGGCGCTGGCCGGAGGGCGTGCCGGCGAAAGTGACAACGCTGGTCCAACACGAGCTCGAGCTGATCCGGAGCCTCGATTACGAAGCCTACTTCCTCACGGTGCACGACATCGTCGCTTTCGCGCGCGGCCAGGGCATTCTCTGCCAGGGCCGCGGCTCGGCCGCCAATTCGGCGGTGTGCTTCTGCTTAGGCATTACGGAAGTCGATCCCGCGCGCATGTCGACCCTCGTCGAGCGCTTCATCTCGAAAGAACGCAACGAGCCGCCGGACATCGACGTCGATTTCGAGCACGAGCGCCGCGAAGAGGTCATCCAGTACATCTACGCGAAGTACGGCCGCGAGCGGGCGGCGCTCGCGGCGACGATCGTGACCTACCGGCCGCGGAGCGCCCTGCGCGACGTGGGCAAAGCGCTCGGGCTCTCCGGCCTGCAGGTAGATCGCCTCGCGCGCTCGATGCAGTGGTGGGACGGCCGGGAAGTCGACGCGAGCCGCGCCGTCGAAGCGGGACTTACGCCCGACAGCCCGGTGATCCAGCGCCTGCTCTGGCTGGTGCGGCAACTGGTGGGTTTTCCGCGCCACCTGTCGCAGCACGTCGGCGGCTTCGTCATCTCCAACGGGCCCTTGTCCGACCTGGTGCCGGTCGAGAATGCGGCAATGCCGGAACGCACGGTCATCCAGTGGGAGAAGGATGACCTGGAGGAACTGGGGCTCCTCAAGGTCGACGTGCTGGGACTCGGCATGCTGACGGCGATCCGCCGCTGCTTCGACCTCATACGCGATTTCTCAGGGCAGGAGTACACGCTCGCGACGGTGCCGGCCGAGGACCCGGCCGTGTACGACATGATCTGCGACGGCGACACCATGGGCGTGTTCCAGATCGAGTCGCGCGCGCAGATGGCCATGCTGCCGCGGCTGAAGCCCCGCTGCTATTACGACCTGGTCATCGAAGTGGCGATCATCCGCCCCGGGCCGATACAGGGCGACATGGTGCATCCCTATCTCCGGCGGCGGAACAAGGAGGAGACGGTCGATTATCCCAGCGAGGAGGTGCGGGACGTGCTGGAGCGCACCCTGGGCGTGCCCATCTTCCAGGAGCAGGTCATGCAGCTCGCCGTGGTGGCCGCCGGCTTCACGCCGGGCGAAGCGGACCGCCTGCGCCGCGCCATGGCCGCGTGGAAACGCAAGAGCGCATTGGGCGGCTTCGAAGACAAGCTGATTCGCGGCATGCGCGAGCGCGGCTATCCGGAGGATTTTGCGCGGCAGATCTACCACCAGATCGAAGGCTTCGGGGAATACGGCTTCCCCGAATCGCATTCGGCGAGCTTCGCGCTGCTCGTCTACGTGTCGAGCTGGCTCAAATGCTTTGAACCCGCGGCCTTCACCTGCGCGCTGCTGAACAGCCAGCCCATGGGTTTCTACGCGCCGGCGCAACTGGTGCAGGACGCGCAGCGCCACGGGGTCGAAGTGCGCGCCGCGGACGTGAACGCCAGCGGCTGGGACTGCAGCCTGGAGCGGCGCAGGGACGGGAAGGCGGCGCTGCGCCTGGGACTCCGCCTCGTCAAGGGACTCAGCGAAGCGGCCGGGCGCCGCATCGCCGAGGAGCGCAAGGGCGGCCGCTACCGCAGCATCCAGCAGCTTGTCGAGCGCACGGGATTGAATGCCCGGGAGTTGTCGCAGCTCGCGTCGGCCGGCGCGCTGCAAACGCTTTCCGGCCATCGCCACCGGGTGCGCTGGACCGCCGCCGGCGTCGAGGAACCGACGCCGCTGTTCGCTCACCAGGACCGTTTCGAAGCCTCGCCGATGCTGAGAAGGCCGACCGAAGGCCAGAACATCGTCGCCGATTACCGGAGCTTAGGGCTGTCACTGGAGCGCCACCCGATGGCGCTCCTGCGGCCGCGCCTCGACCGCGACGGCTACCTGCCGGCCGCCCGCCTGCGGGCCGTCCCGACCGGCACCCCGGTCCGGGTCGCCGGCCTCGTCATCACCCGGCAGCGGCCCGGCACCGCGAGCGGCGTCAGCTTCGTCACCCTGGAAGACGAAACCGGCTACGCCAACCTGGTCGTGTGGAAAGCGAACGCCGACAAACAGCGCAACGTGTTCCTGAATGCGCGGCTGATGGGGGTTTTCGGCGAGTTGCAGATCGAGGGCAAGGTGATCCACGTCATCGTGCGCCGGATGTTCGATCACTCGGCGCTGCTCGGCGAGCTGACCGTCCCGTCGCGGGATTTCCGCTAGCTGTAAGTGCCTGCATTGACGGTTCGGCAGCACCGGGCTGGAACACTGTGGCTACGTTTTCGCGTTCGGCCGTTCGTGCGTGCGTTGCCGCGTTCGGCAGCACCTGGCCGTAAGATTTTGGCTGCGTTTTCGCGGGCGGCAGGGCCGGCGGGGGGTGTCTTTATCGAAATGGCTCCCTCCGGGCCCTGCGGGCCCTGCGGTCCGCGG
>DASSBS010000076.1:0-18285 GCA_035698445.1 Woeseiaceae bacterium | reverse complement strand
CTCGGGCAGCCGGTGCGCGTGAGCTACCCGAACGAGGGCGAAAGCGCCGTTTACACGATCGTCGGCGTGCTGCCGCCGGATTTCGCGGGCACCACCGAAGAGGACATGCCCGACCTGGAATTCTGGATTCCGCTCGCCAATGACCTCACCGGCGACCAGCGCGAGGATCGTTCCGCGCGCGCGATACTCGCGATCGGCCGACTCGCGCCGGGGGCCACGATTGCCCAGGCGCAAGCGCAAGCCGATGCCCTGAACACGGCACTCGAGGGCGAGTTCGACGCGTTCGCGAACGATCACCTGTTTGACGTCGAAACGTTCGGCGCCAACTGGCGCTCTCCTTTCAAAGCCGCGAGCGCCGCCTTCGGTGCCGCTGCCTTTCTGTTGCTGGCGATCGCCGTGGTCAACGTCGCGCTGCTCCTGCTTGCGCGCACCCTGGAACGCCGCCACGAATTCGCGGTGCGCGGCGCGCTCGGCGCCGGACGGCGGCGACTGCTGGGGCAGGTGCTCGCCGAAACGCTGCTGCTCGCGGGGATCGGCGGTCTCATCGGTGTGCTTGCCGCGGCCCCGCTCCTCGATGCTTTCCTGCGCATCGCGGATGTGACTGTGCCGCTCTATCTCGATCCGCGGCCGAAGACCGGGACGCTTGCCGTCACCTTCGTCGTGCTCATTGCCGCAGGCTGCGCGGCGGCTGCTCTCCCGGCCTGGTTCGGGGCGCGGGTGGACGCGGCGGATGCCCTGCGGGAAGGCAGCGCCAAACTGGGCGGATCTCGCCAGTCGAACCGCTGGGGCTCATGGCTGGTCGGGTTCGAGCTGGCGATGACGCTCGTGCTGATCACGGCCGCGGCCTTGCTCGGGCGCTCGTATCTCGCGCTCGGCGACACCGATCCCGGTTTCGCGACGGAGGACCGCCTGCGCATGGCGCTGTTCGTCAACACGGCCGACGTCGCCGACGAAGCGGCGCTGCCGGCGTTTTATGCGCGGCTGGAAGAACGTCTGCTCGTAGAGCCCGGTGTCCGCGACGTCGCGCTGGTCTGGCCGACGGCGCCGATCATCGAGGCGGTGACCGGGCGCTTGCAGCACCCCGCCCTGGAGTCGGCGGAGCCGGAAGGCCTGCGCGTCAGCAACTACATCGTGGGCGACGGGTTCTTCGCCGCCCTGGAGATGCCGCTGCTCGCGGGCAGGGCGTTTGACGGCCGCGAAGCGCAAGGCGCATCGCGCAGCGCGATCGTCAGCCGCTCGCTCGCGGCAGAGCTCGGCGGCGCGCAACGGGCCCTCAACCAGGTCGTGCGCCTGAACGGCAGCGAGTACCGCATCGTCGGCGTCACCAATGATGCGAAGTTCGGCGGTCCCATCGAAGACGAGACGCACCGCTTCGAAATGTACCTGTCCCTGCGGCAAATCCCGCGTCGGCTCGTGACGTCGATCGTGCACGTCGACGGGGAGCCGGCGAACTACGCGGAGCCGCTTAAACGCGTGCTCGCCGAGCTGGCACCGAGCTCCGCGGTCGACTGGGTCGATCCACTGGAGTCGTTCATGGCCTGGTTGTATCGGGACAGCGCGTTTCGGCTGGCGGTCATCGCGGCGTTCGGCCTGAGCGCGCTCGCCCTTTCGCTGGTCGGCTTGTACGCCGTGCTGTCGCAGCAGGTCGTGCGCGCGACGGGCGAGATCGGCATACGAAAAGCACTCGGTGCGAGTAACTCGAGAATACAGCGCGACGTGATTCTCCGGGGCTTGCGCGTTGCGATTGCAGGATTGTGCATCGGAGGCATCGCCTCGCTCGGCTTCGCCCGCGTGTTGCAGGGCATGCTCTACGGCGTAGGGAGCTTCGACGCCGTGGCCTTCGCCGGCGCCGCCTGTCTTTTGGGTGTGGCGGCACTGATCGCCTGCTGGCTGCCGGCGCGCCGCGCCGCGCGCGTCCAGCCGATGCAGGCCTTGAGGCAGGAGTGATTGGGGCAACGAATGGACGGGGACGGATGAGGGCTCGATCGTGAAACTTCGACAGCTGAAATACGTCGTGGCGATCGCCGACAACGGCTTGAACGTGTCGGCCGCCGCCAAGCGGCTTTATACATCTCAACCGGGCATCAGCAAGCAGGTCAAGCAGCTCGAGGAAGAGCTCGGCGTGGAGATCTTCGTGCGCAATGGCAGGACCTTCAGGCGGGTGACTCCCGTCGGCGAGGAGATCATCGCGCGCGCCAGGGTGATCGTGCGGGAGGCCGATGCCATACACCGGCTGTGCCGGGATGCCACTGCTTTCGAGCAGATCGCGGGATAGCCGGCCGATGGAACGGCGGTTGCAGGACCTGCGCTATGGGGCGAGCTTGCTGCCGGCGCGGCGGGCGACGCGCATCGAGCCGGTGGCGGCTCTGCGGTCTGAATGACCGGCCCTATATAAAGGAATGCGCCAGTGAAGACGATGACGAGTTTCGGCCAGGACGTGCGTTATGGCCTGCGGCAGCTTGCGAAGAACCCCGGCTTTACGGCAGTCGCCGTCGTTACGTTGGCGCTGGGAATCGGCGCGAACACGGCGATCTTTTCGGTCGTCGACGGCGTGCTGCTGCGGCCGGCACCGTTTGCCGATGCCGAACAATTGATGATGATCTGGGAGACCGATCGCAACAGCGGCACCACGCGGGAGCCGGCGTCGCTTCCCGATTACCACGACTACCGCGAGCAGAGCGAAACGTTCGCAAGCCTCGCCGGGTTCGCCGCGGGCGACGTGAACCTGACGCGCGCGCAGGGTGAGCCGCTGCGATTGCCGGCCGTGTCGTCGACGCACGAGCTCCTGCCGATGCTCGGCATCGAGCCGATTCTCGGGCGTACCTTTACTCCCGCGGAAACCGCTCCCGGCGGCGGCAACGTGGTGATGATCTCGGAAGGTCTCTGGGAACGGCTCTACCAGCGCGATGCCGGCGTGCTCGGCGAGACGGTGCGGCTGGACGGAATCACTTACAGCATCGTCGGCGTCGTGCCGGACTCCGCCGACTTCGGTATGTTGCAGGTGTTGGGATCGGCGGATTACGCACGCGGCTATGCCGATAGCGGCGGCCGGCAGGAGGTCGGTATCTGGATGCCGCTTCAGCAGGGCGTCGAGGAGTGGACGCGCGACACCCACCCGATGTTCATGCTCGGTCGCCTGGCAGCGGGCGCCAGCGCCGAGGCCGCACAACAGGAACTGGCCGCCATCGCCGCCGAGCTGGAAGCGGCTTATCCGGAGAATGACGCCCGTGGCGTGCACGTCGAGCCGCTGGCGCAGGTCGTCTTCGGCGATGTGCGTCCCGCACTGCTCGTGCTGCTCTGCGCGGTCGGGCTGGTCCTGCTCGTGTCCTGCGCGAACGTCGCCAACCTGCTGCTGGCGCGCTCGGCTGCGCGGACGCGGGAGATCGCGGTACGCGCGGCGCTCGGTGCCGGCGGCGGCCGGCTCGCCCGGCAATTCCTCGTCGAAGGCGTGCTGCTGGCGTTGCTCGGCGGCGCGGCCGGTGTCGCGCTGGCGTTGTTCGGCACCGACCTGCTGCTCGGGTTTGCCCCGAGCGAGATCCCGCGGCTGGACGCCGTTGGCGTGGATGGCCGCGCGCTCGCCGTTACGCTCGCGATTTCCCTCGCGGTCGGGATCGTCTTCGGGCTCGTGCCGACGCTGCAAGCGCGGCGGATCGACCTCGTGTCCGGCCTGCAATCGGAAGCAGGGACCGCCAGAGGTTCGGGCCGGCGCCTGCTGCGCTCGGGTCTCGTGGTGGCGGAGCTCGCCGGGGCCGTCGTGCTGATCGTGGGCGCGGGCCTGCTGATGAAGAGTTTCTGGCAGATCCTCGCGGTCGATCCGGGCTTTCGCGCCGAACAGGTCCTGAAAGCGGAGTTCCAGCTTCCGCCGAGCCGTTATCCGATCGATTTCGCGAACTGGCCGAATGCCCGCGAGGTTCACAGCTTCAACGCCGCGCTGGTGGAGCGTGCGCAGGCGCTACCCGGCGTCGAGGCCGCCGCCATATCGGGAAGTCACCCCCTGGACCAGGGTTTCACCAACTCCTTCCGGATCGTCGGCCGGGAGGCCGAATCCGCGGGCTTCGCGGAGATTTCGATCCGGCAAGTGACGCCGGGGTACTTCGATACCGTCCGTCTCGCGGTGCAGCGCGGCCGTGCGCTTGCGGACACGGATGGCACCGAAGCACCGCCGGTCGCGATGATCAACGAGGCCGCCGCCGTCCGGTATTTTCCGGACCAGGACCCGATCGGGCAGCGCATTGCTTTCTGGGGCGCCGAGAGACGGATCGTCGGCGTCGTGGCGGACGAGAAAATCCAGGGAGTGACCGCGGCGGCGCCGGCGGCCGTTTACCTGCCGGTGGCGCAGGCGCCGCCGTTCGGATCCGAGGTGTTGCTGGTGCGCACGGGCGGCGATCCGGGTTTGCTCGCTTCCGCCGTGCGCGCGGCGATTCACGCCGTGGATTCCCAACTGGCGGTGTTCGGGGTCGAGCCGCTGCAGGAAACCCTCGGCCGCAGCATCTCCCGGGAGCGCTTCACCATGCTGTTGCTCGGCGCGTTCGCCGCGGTGGCGATCGTGCTCGCGGGCATCGGCGTGCACGGCGTGCTCAGCTACGTCGTATCGCGGCGGACTTCGGAAATGGGCATCCGCATGGCACTGGGCGCGAGCCGCGCCGACGTGATCGGTCTCGTCGCCGGGCAGGGCGTGTGGTTGGCTGCCCTGGGACTCGCCATCGGCCTGGCCGCCGCGCTCGCCGGCAGCCGCCTGCTCGGGTCCCTGCTGTACGGCGTGACGGCCACCGATCCCGCGACGTTCGCCGCGGTTGCGGTGGGTGTTTTCGCCGTTGCCATGCTGGCGACCGTCCTGCCGGCGCGCCGCGCCACCGGCATCGCGCCGGTCGATGCGCTGCGCCACGAATGAGGAACACGATGATGGAAACCGTATTGCGAGCCAAGCGCGTGCACAACGCCGCCCGGACATGAGGAGAACAACGCCGTGAGCAATCTCTGGCACGATTTACGCTACGCCGTGCGTACGCTGCTCAAAAGCCCCGGCTTCGCGGCGGTCGCGATTCTCAGCCTGACGCTCGGGATCGGGGCGAACACCGCCATCTTCAGCGTCGTCAGCAGCGTGCTGCTGCAGCCGTTGCCGTACGCAGAAGGCGACGAGCTGGTGTTGCTCGAACAGCACGCCACGCACGCCATGCACGGCCAGGCCCAGCAAGACACGTGGGTCTCCGTAAAGGAGCTCGAGGATTACCGGCAGCGCAACCGGACGCTCGACGGCGTGGCGGAATACCATTCGCTGTGGTTCACGCTGTTCGACCGCGGCAAGCCGGTGCGGGTCCAGTCCGGGGTGGTTTCCAGCAACTTCTTCGACCTCATGGGCATCCGGCCCATGCTTGGACGGGCTTTCGCACCCGGCGAACTTCGCGACCATGAGGCGGTCTTGCTGCTGAGCCACGACTTCTGGCAATCGCACTTCGATGGCGACCCCGCCGTGATCGGCCGCACCGTCGAGATGAACGACCGGATCCACACAATTGTGGGCGTGCTGCCGGATGACCTGCCGCAGTATCCGCGCCACAACGACGTGTGGATGCCGTGGTACGCCTGTCCCTGGCGCACCGGCGACGAGTGGCAGGAGAACCGGGACCTGCGGGTATTGACGGCTATCGGCCGGCTTGGACCGGCAATCAGCCTGAGCCAGGCGGAGGATGATGTAGCGCGAATCGCAAGGGAGATGCAGGCGGAGCACCCGGAAGCTTATCCGGACAGTGGCGGCTTTGAAACGACGCTCTCGCCGCTGAAAGCCGTTCTCACCGACGAAGCCCGGCCGGTATTCCTGGTCCTGCTCGGCATGGCGGGCTTCATTCTTCTTATCGCCTGCGCGAACGTGACCAACCTGACGCTCGCCCGCATGGCGGGGCGTGAGGACGAACTTGCCGTCCGCGCGGCGCTCGGCGCGGGCCGCGGACGGCTGATGCGCCAGCTCGTGACGGAAAGCACGGTACTTGCGCTGGCGGGCGGCGCGCTGGGGATGCTGCTGGCATTCAGCGCGGTGGATCTGTTTGTGGCCTTTGCCGGCCGTTTCACGCCCCGTGCCGGCGAGGTGCAGGTGGATGGCTGGCTGCTGCTGTTCACCGCCGGGGTATCGCTGGTGGCCGGATTGGCCGTCGGCCTGGTCTCGTCGCTGTTGTATGGCAGGAATGTGGCCGCTTCGCTCGGATACGGCGGCGGCCGTTCGACCGAAGGCACGGGACGGCAGCGTGTCAGGAACCTGCTCGTGGTCTCGCAGCTCGCGATAACGTTCGTGCTGCTGATCGGTGCCGGTCTCATGTTGCGCAGCTTCATCAAGCTGCAGCAGGTGGACCCGGGCTTCAGCCCGGAAAACGTGTTGACGATGCAGATCGATCTCGACTGGTCCGTCTACCAGGGGGACGAGGACCGGCGTGAATTCTTTCGTACGTTGCTGGAGAGAACGCGTGCCATCCCGGGCGTCCGCTCGGCGGCGTTGGCCGGCACCGTCCCGCTGGGAGGCGGTCTCCCGAACACCGGGTTCCGGATCGAGGGCAGGTCCCTGCCCGAGGATGACACGGGGCCGCGGACGGACGTGCAGAATGTCAGTCCGGGCTATTTCGAAACCCTGCGCATTCCGCTTCTGCGTGGCCGCACGTTCACGGAGCGGGATCACGACGAAGCTCTGGATGTCGCGGTCATCAACCAGTCCCTTGCCCGCCGCTATTGGGGCGACGCGGACCCCATCGGTACGCGCATCGGCGATGGAGAGAACTGGGTGACGATCGTGGGAGTCGTCGGCGACGTGAAGCAGGAGGGATTGGCCGATAAATTCGCGGAGCAAGTGTACGCGCCCATCGCCCAGAGCACGCCAATGGGCGTGAGTCTCCTGATCCGGACGAGGTCCGACCCGATGAGCGTCGCCCGTGAGGCGACAGCGGCAGTGCACTCGATCGATCCCCGGCACCCTGTCGCATGCGTGCGCACCCTGGCAGACGTGCGGAGCGACGATCTCGCTTCGCCCAGGCTCGTAACCTTGTTGCTCACGCTGTTTGCCGCGCTGGCGCTGATCATCTCCGTCGCCGGTATCGTCGGACTGGTGGCGTTCACCGCGAGTCAGCGGACCCGTGAGCTCGGCATACGCATCGCCCTGGGCGCCGGGCGAGGATCCGTATTGTGGATGGTCATTCGCCGGGGGATTGCGCTGACCTTGATCGGACTGGCCGTGGGCACGGCCGGCGCGCTCGTTTTGACCCGGTCGATCGGGAGCTGGCTGTACAATGTGACGCCCACGGACCTCACGACCTTCCTTTCGATTTCACTGGTCTTCATCTCGACGGCCGTATTGGCCGCCTATGTTCCGGCGCGTCGCGCCGCCCGCGTCGATCCGATGATTGCGCTGCGGGATGAATAGCGGCCGTGTTCCAGGGCGAGCCGCGCGTCCCTGCCTGGATGGAGCAGGGCGCGCCGGTGCAAGAACAACTCTCAATCGAGGAATGCAATGGAAAACCTGATCAGGATGAAAAACGTCGAGAAGTCCGTGCCGCAGGGCGAGAACAAGTTGTACCTCTTGCGGCAGATTTCGCTCGAGGTGCCCGAAGGCGACTTCCTGACGTTCATGGGACCGTCCGGCGCCGGCAAGAGCACGTTGCTCTCGATTCTCGGCTTGCTGGATTCCGACTGGAACGGCGAGTACTGGCTGGCGGGCAGCGCCGTGCACGAGCTTCCGCACAAAAAGCGCCAGGCGCTGGCGCGCGACCACGTTGGTTTCATTTTTCAGCACTATCATCTGCTGGACGACATGACGGTCTATGAAAACCTGGAGCTGCCGCTGACTTACCGCAACATGAAAACCAGCGAGCGCCAGTCGAGAGTCGCGGACATTCTCGATCGCTTCAGCATCGTCGGAAAGAAGGACCTGTACCCGACGCAGTTGTCGGGCGGGCAACAGCAACTCGTGGCCGTCGGCCGCGCCGTCATCACGCAACCGAACCTGGTGCTGGCCGACGAGCCGACCGGCGCGTTGCATTCCAGCCAGGGAAAAATGATCATGGAACTGCTGGCCGAGCTGAACGCCGAGGGCACGACCATCATCCAGGTCACTCACAACGAAGACAATGCCGCCTATGGCAACCGCACGCTGCAATTGTTTGACGGCTGGTTATCCGATTAGCATGAACCGTTGGAGCCCGCCATTGCGGGCGACCGGGAACGTGTTGAACGCTGTACTGTTCGCCCGCAGTGGCGGGCTCCAACGGGCATGACCGAAGCGGACCGCATATCCCGCGTGCTCGTCGCTGACGACCAGCGTGACGTGCTGAATGCGCTCAAGCTGTTGCTGAAGGGCGAGCCGTTCGCCGTCGAAACGGCATCCTCGCCGGCGGCCGTGCTGGCGGCGGTCGGGAAATCGGCATTCGACGCCATTCTCATCGATCTCAATTACACACGCGACACCACGTCCGGCAAGGAAGGGCTGGAGCTGCTGCGCGCGGTGCGGCAGCTCGAGCCGGAGCTGCCGGTCATCGTCATGACCGCCTGGGGCACGATCGACGTGGCCGTCGCCGCTATGCGCGAAGGCGCGAGCGATTTCATCGAGAAACCCTGGGACAACCAGCGGCTGCTGTCGGTGCTCCGCAACCAGGTCGAGCTTGGCCGCGCCTTGCGCGCCGCGCGCCGGCTGCAGGCGGAGAAAGACCTGCTGCATGCCGGGCGCGGCGATTTCATCGCGGAATCGGCCGCCATGCAGCCTGTTTTGCAACTGGTCGCCCGTGTCGCCGCGTCGGACGCGAATATCCTCGTCACGGGCGAGGCGGGTGTCGGCAAGGGCGAGCTGGCGCGGCTGATCCACGAACGGTCGGCGCGGCGTGAGCGCGCCCTCATCAGCGTCAACATGGGGGGCATCGCGGAGAGCATCTTCGAGTCGGAAATGTTCGGCCACGTCCGCGGCGCGTTCACCGACGCGAGGGCGGACCGGATAGGTCGCTTCGAGCTCGCCGACGGCGGCACGCTGTTTCTCGACGAAGTCGCCTGCCTGCCCTACAGCCAGCAGGGAAAGCTGCTGAGGGTGCTGGAATCGGGCGATTACGAGCCGGTTGGCTCGTCGCGCACGCGGCACGCGGACGTGCGCGTCATCTCGGCCACGAACGGCGACCTGCGCGCGATGATCGCGGACAATACGTTCCGCGACGACCTGATGTTCCGGCTGAACACCGTGGAAATCGAGCTGCCGCCGCTGCGCGAACGGCGCGAGGACGTCATGTTGCTGGCCGCGCGCTTCCTCGAGGTGTACTCGCGCAAGTACGGCCGGGAGCAGGGCGGGTTTGCCCGCGAAGCCGCGCAGGCGCTGCTGGCGTATGCCTGGCCGGGCAACGTCCGCGAGCTGTCGCACGTCGTCGAGCGCGCGGTGCTGATCCGCGGCGGCCCGCAGATCCAGGCGGCGGACCTGATGCTCGCGCGCAGAGCCGAGAGCACGGCACCGCGCCTCGAGCAGCTCACGCTCGACGAAGCGGAGGAGATGTTGATCCGTAATGCGCTGGAGCGCTGCGAAGGCAACGTGCAGGCGGCCGCCGAGCAACTGGGCCTGAGCCGCAGCGCGCTCTACCGCCGCATGGAAAAATACGCGACGTGAAGCGAGCCCGTCTCACGGGCGACCCGATCTCGACCGCCGGGTCGCCCGTGAGACGGGCTCCTACACGGATGATGCCACCATTATATGAAGCGCCTCAGTTTCGAATCCCGGATCACCCTGCTGGCGCTGGCGGGCGGCGTGCCCGCGCTCGTCGTGGCCGGGCTGTTCCTGTTCCGCGCCGACCTGCCGTTCGGCCTGGCCGTGCTGCTGATGGCCGTCCTGGCAGGCGCATGGCTCGCCTTCAGTTTCGCCGTCAAGGGCCGGCTCACCTATCACCTGAACACCCTGTCGAACCTCCTCGAAGCGTTGCGGGAAGAGGACTATTCGATGCGCAGCCGCCGTTCGCGGGACCGGGGCGCGATGGGGGACGTGTTTCGCGAAGTGAACACGTTGTCCGCGACGTTGCGCAATCAACGCGTGCAGGCGCGCGAAGCCGGCGCGCTCTTGCGCAAGGTGCTGGCGGAAATCGACATCGCGGTGTTTGCATTCGACGGCCGCGAGCGGCTGATGCTGGTGAATCGCGCCGGCGAGCGTCTCGTCGACGGCGCCCCGTCCGGCGCAACGGCGGGGGAACTGCGCCTCGACGACCTGCTGCACTTCGAAGGCCGGCATACCGTGGCGCGGCGCTTCCCCGGCGGCAGCGGACGCTGGGACGTGTGGACCGGCAGCTTTCGCGAGCGCGGCGTGCCGCATTACCTGCTGGTGATCTCGGACCTGTCGCGCGCGCTCCGGGAGGAGGAGCGCAAGGCCTGGCAGCGCCTGGTTCGGGTAATGGGGCACGAGCTCAACAATTCGCTCACGCCGATCAAGTCCATGGCAGCCACGCTGCAGACGCGCCTCGCCGATGGCGCCGCGGTGGATTCCCTGCGCGAGGATATCGGCGACAGCCTTGGCATCATCGCGTCGCGGGCCGAGGCACTCGGGCGCTTCATGACCGGCTACACCATGCTCGCGCGCCTGCCGGCGCCGCGGCGGCAGCCGGTGCGGCTGCGCGCGCTGGTGGAACGCGCCGCCGCCATCGATACCCGCATGCGGGTCGCCGTGGAAGGCGAGGACGCGGAGATTGCCGTCGATCCCGACCAGCTCGAGCAGCTCATCATCAATCTCGTCAAGAATGCGGTCGATGCGGCGGGCACCGCCGGCACGGTCAGCGTCCGCTGGTCGCATGACGGCGGCTCGTTACGGCTGGAAGTCCTGGACTCCGGGCCCGGGTTGTCGGGCACCGACAACTTGTTCGTGCCGTTCTTTACCACCAAGCCCGGCGGCACCGGCATCGGGCTGGTCCTGTGCCGCCAGATCGCGGAAGCGCACGAGGGTACGTTGTCCCTCGAAAATCGCGAGGACGCCCGGGGGTGCGTGGCGCGGCTGGAACTGCCGGTAAATTGAACTATTGCAACTCGATCAGCAGCTCGAACTTGCGCCGTGAACGCCACCGATAGATTTCGAAATCACTATCGAGTGTAAGGATGCGCCCGGTGCCGGCCTGGTCCGCCAAATCCACCAGGCAGGCGTCCGCCAGATCCATAGGTACATCACGGTATTTTCTCAAGAGCTTTTGCATTGCGGCGGCACGATCGACAAGGCGCAGCGGTATCTGAAACACGCCAGCCTGGATATTCTCGATTACTGCTTCCGGCGCGCTCGCAAGGTTCCGTAACAGGTAACAGACCTCCGTAATTACTGCTTCGCAGGTAATCAGCGGTTCGGCCAAGTCCGAAACAGTCTCGACGATCCTGGCGTGATGACGCTCTGACCGATCGAGCAAGCCCACGATCGCTCCGGTATCGAGCAGCGTCGCCTTCAACGGCCGAATTCGCGGAGGTGCTCGGGGTTGCTGCCCAGGTCCGGGATACCGGATTCGAATTTTCCCACGCCGATGATTCGTCCGGTTCGCTGCCCGGCCGGAAGCTCAGCGTCGGCCAGCGTGCGAATTCCATGGCGCACGATTTCCGAATCGCTCCAACCGTGCCGGCGCTTGAGACGCTGCATGATCTGCCGCGTACGGGAGTCCAGCCGCGCGTGAACGATATCCGTCATGTATACAATGCTATCCGTGTATACAACTCATTTGCAATCCTGCCGGCGGGCGCTCCGGGTGCTGAAAGGCGGGCTGCTACCCGGAAATCGCGCCGGACAACGCGCCGAGCAGTGCCAGCAGCGCCCACGCGACGAGCACCACGACGGCCAGCACCGCGAAGATGATCGCCGCCGCGACGGCCCGGTTGGATTTCCGCTGTCCTGCGGGGTCCCGGAGGTGGCGTTCGAGCAGCGCCAGGTTACGCAGGTTCGCCTTGTAGACGAAATCGAACAGGTCGCCGGCGAACGGGATCGCACCGATGAGGGTTTCGAGGAATACATTGAACCCCATCCTGAGCAGGAGCGCTTTGGAGACGCCGAGTCGTCCCGCTTCGACCACGAGGTAGCTCGACATCAGCGCGCCGGCCGCATCGCCGATGCCGGGCACCAGGCCGACGAGACCATCGAGGCCGATGCGGTAACCGCCGGGCAATGGAATCGAGCTGTCGAGCAACCAGGCGAGGCGGCGGAGCCGGTTTTCGATCGCGGCGTCATCGCTCCTTCGCCGGCTTGCCCCGCCGCTTGTAATGGATAGTGGCGTTGCCATGACGGTTGCCGTTGATGCAAACGACGTGCCACCGGAAACGGAGTTGATTCAGCCCGCCGCCCGATCCTGTACACTGGTTGCGGCACCGATCCGCCGCAAGAGGTCATGCCGATGCACCACCCTGTTCTCCCGATCATGCCGGTCGTCGGCGCCGCCCTGCTATCCGCCTGTGCGTCGGAGCCGCAGTTCCCGGATGCCGCGCCGCAGGCGGTCGCGGAGTGCCGCCGCGAGGCCGCCCTGCTGGCCGAGCCCGATCCCTGGACGGTCCGGAACGATCCCATTCGCAGCGAGACGGAAACCCACGAGGTCATTGAGGATGCCCGGACTGCCGAAGCGGAGGCGGCACGGCAAGGCCTGGCCGGTTGGCCGGAGGAGATCCTCATCTACCGCTGTCTCGTCAGTCGCGGCGAGCCGTTGACGACCGAGCAGGCCCGGGAGCTCGCGGACTGGCAGGCACGCCTGGAAGAGCCGGACTCCCGCTAGTCTAGTGTCCTGTCCCGTGTGCGGGACAGGGCACCAGGCGTCAGTCGCTCGCTTCGTCGCGCCGGTATTCGATCTGCCAGAGCGGCTGCCAGCTATTGCCGTCGGGAGTGCGCAGGGCGAGTTGCGAATGGACGGCGCCGTCCTGCTTGCGTTCAAAGCGAAGGCGGCTCGGCGGGATGCCCGCCGGACGGTCGGTCAGCAGGAACTCGCCGACGTGCCCGGAGAAACCGCCGGTGAAAGGCGGCCCGAACTTCGGGTCCAGTGTATCCATGCGGAAGATGCGCCATTCCCGCGCGTCGGGGTAATAGAGCCGAACGCTCACGCCGCGCATGGGCGCCGGTTCGTCCATGCCGAGCCAGAAGAAGCGCGCGATGCCGTGGAAGGTTTCGACGAGCGCGCCGCCGCCCTCGATCATGCGCACGCGGTTCTCGGCCCGGTACGGCTCGAATTCGCCGCGGCGCCCCGACCAGATGTGCTGTTCCAGCTCCCAGTCGCCGAGCCAGAAATCGAAGTCGCTGGCCGCGCTGCTCGTCTCCTGCTCGGGAATCGTGAGGTCGAGCACGACTTTCCACGCGCCGTCGAGATGCTGCCAGACGGTCAGGTATCGGCGCCGGTTCTCCCTGGCGTCCGGTGCGGTCGATCCTACCCACCAATGGCCGACCGTATACCCCAGCTCGCCCGGCCAGAGCATGCCCGAGGCGACGGGCTCCCAGCGCAGCTCATCCGCGATGGCCGCGACAATGCGGCCGGTCGCGGCCGGCCCGACGGCCGGGTCGCCGCCGTCGCCGTACAGCAAGCCGCGATCGGCCCAGACCTCCGACCACGCCTCCGCGCCGCGCGCGGCCGAGGCCTCGGCAAACGCCTGATCCGCCGCCATCAGCTCCTCGGCTTCCGCGAACGGTTCGTCGCCGCCCGAACTGCCGAACTCGCATGCTGTCCCGAACGCGAGCCACAAGACGGCAACGGCCGCTGCACCAATTCGCATCGACATTCTTCCCTGTGCTTCCGAGCTCAAAGTATAAGCCACCGCGCCGCTGAACCCATGTGGGGCGGCGATCCGCCCCGCTCGCGTACAAATTACACCGCCCGGTAAGAATCTCCTGAGCGGAAATACGCACGAGCCCGACAGGCCGTGGCCGGGGGTGCCTTTGGGGGAAATAAAGCGGACCGGAGGTCCCGAAGGGACCGGAGGGAGCCATTCCTCCAAAGGCACCCCCGGCCGCGGCCTGGCGGGCGCCCGAAGGCACGGATATTGCACCCACGCGAGGTTCCCCGATTTCCCCATTCGACCCAGCAGGAGGGAGCAATGGCAGTCAAACTTTTCGATTCCCGTGGTACCCCGCTCGACCAGCAGGTCTTCACCTGGCGGGATCTCGTGCAAAAGCCGATCAGCAAGCTGGACGACGACGCGTTCACGCGCGTGCGGATCATCCTGATGAACGGCATCGAGCAACAGGCGAATCGCTTCCAGCACATCTGTGCGCAGATGAACGGAGAGTTACGCGAACCGCTCGCGCGCATACGGCGCGTCGAGCATCACCAGCAGACCATGGTCAACTGGCTGCTGTCCGGCGACCATTCGCCGCTCGAGACGACGATCGCCTACGAGCAGGTCGCGATCGAGGTCACGGGCGCGATCGCGCAGCAAGAGCCGGATTCTTATCTCGCGCAGGTCTACCGTTTCGGGCTGCTCGAAGATTTCGATCACCTGTACCGCTACTCGGCCCTGATGGACCGGGTCCAGGGCATGGATGCCAACAACATCCTGCAGTCGTACACCGACGTGATCCCGGGGCGGCCGACGTCGCTCGAGCACCGGCATCCGCTGGACGACCTCCGGGATCACTACGACCGTGCGACGGCCGAGCCGATCAGCAAGATGAACGCGCTGACCATCATGTCCGGCGAGTACCAGACGCGCGACTACTACATGAACATCGGACCGACGTTCGCCGACCCGGTGGCGCGGCAGGTCTATGCGGAGATCGCTTCCATCGAGGAACAGCACGTGACGCAGTACGGCTCGATCATCGACCCGAACGAGACGCTACTCGAGAAATGGCTGCTGTACGAAGCCAACGAGGCTTACAACTACTATAGCTGCATGGAGGCGGAGACGAACCCGCGCGTCAAGGCGATCTGGGAACGCTTCCTGGAGTACGAGCTCGGTCACCTGCAACTCGTCGCCGAGCTGTTCAAGCAGCATGAGAAGCGCGATCCCGCGGAGATTCTCCCGGAGGAGCTTCCCGATCCGATTCCGTACGAGAGCCAGCGCGATTTCGTGCGCGAGACGCTGAAGCGCGAACTGGAACTGAGTGCGGCGAGGACGCAGTTCGTGGACCGATCCAGGGAAACGGAGGACACGCGCCGGTATCGCGACACGGTGAATTCCGAGGGCTCGCCGACCGACATCGTGGCCGGCGGCTACCAGTGGCGGCCCGGTACGGAGCTGACCAAGGACCAGGCGCAAGCGGCTTGAATTTGAGGAGTAAGCAGCGATGGCTAAGCATGCAGAAACAGGCAAGAACCGCACCGGCATCGACATTTCGCCGATGCACAGCGAGCGCATGATCAGCGGTGCGAAGGAATACACCGGTGCGTCCGGCGAGCGCGTCCCGAGCATTGCCGCCCTCCAGCGGCAGTACATCGAGGAAGCCGACCCGATCGGCTCCGTCCCGGTGCCCGGCACGCTGCGCGGCGCCCTGAAGACCGGCGCGCAGAAGGCCACCGGCAAGAACCCGGAGGTGCTGCTGAACAAGCTCGGCCAGCGGCTGGCGTTCGAGCGCGGCGGCGTGCGCCTCTACGACAGCGTGATCAACAAGTGCGAGGCCATCGAGGACCGGCAAGCCGTGGGCCCGGTTACCGTCGACGAGTTGCAGCAGATCCGCGACGAGGAGCTGGAGCACTTCCGGCTGCTGAGCGACTGCATCGAGTCGCTGGGGGCCGACCCCACCGCGGAGACGCCCGATGCCGACGTCGGCGGTGTCGCGGCGATGGGCTTCCGGAAAGTGCTGAACGACCCCCGGACGACGCTGGCGCAGTGTCTCGAGATGCTGCTCACGCTCGAGCTGGCGGACAATGCGTCCTGGGAGCTCCTGATCCGGCTGGCCGACGACATGGGACTGAAGGACACCTCGGAGCAATTCCAGCGAGCGCTCGAGCAGGAGAAGGAGCATCTGCTGACGCTGCGTTCCTGGTGCGAGGAGATGACCCTGAGCGCCGCGAGCCAAGCCACCGAAGCGCGGCATTAGTGCGCACGATCGGGAGCCAACATTCTGATCCCGCTGCGGCCGTGTCGTCCGTATGACGGGCTCCTACAGGAGCAGCTTTCGGGCGTAGTGCTGCAGTACGTCCAGCGCGAGCTCGACTTCGGCCAGGTGCGTGCGAAAGTGCAGCACCGCGAGCCGCAATGTATAGCGGCCATCGAGCAGGGTCGATGAAATGAACACGCGCCCGTCGTCCTGCACCGCGGCGGCCAGCCGTCGATTGAATTCGTCCGCATCGCCGCGCGGCGGGCGATAACGATAGGTAACAACCGAAAGGTCCGGCGCGGGCCCGACCTCCCAATCCGGCAACTCCGAGAGCCGCGCATGGAAATAACGCGCGAGCAGCAGCTTTTCTTCCAGTGCGGCGCGAAACGGCGCGAGGCCGAAGAGTTTCAGCGGCAGCCACAGGCGCAGGCCGCGAAACGGGCGGCTCAGTTCCGGCGACAGGTCCGCCGGCGAGAGCTCGGCGTCCGGCCGGAAGGCATCCTGCATGTAGTTGGCATGGTAGCGGTTCGCGCTAGCGAGCCGTTGCCGGTCGCGCACGAGCACGGCGCCGCTGCCGAACGGCAGGAACAGGCCCTTGTGCGGATCGATCACCGCCGAATCCGAGCGCTCGATGCCGGCGAGGGCGCGGCAGCCATCCTCCGTCAGGAGGAACGCGCCGCCGTAGGCGGCATCGACGTGCAGCCAGAGGCCCTCGGTCTCCGCAACATCCGCGATATCGGCGATCGGGTCCACCGCGCCCACGTCGGTCGTGCCGCCGGTTGCGACCACGAACCACGGCAGCAGGCCGCCGGCACGATCGGCCTCGACCTGCCGGGCCAGCGCGCGCGCCTCCATGCGCCAGCAAGCGTCGACGGCAACGACGCGCCGGACGCACTCCCCGAGTCCCGCGATCCGCAAGGCCTTGTGCATCGAGTGATGAGCCTGGTCGCTCAGGTAGACCACCCGGCGCGGCAGGTCGGCGGCGCGCACGCCGTGCGCTTCGCGGGCCGCGACGATGGCACTCAGGTTGGCGATGCTGCCGCCCGAGGTCAGGTCGCCCCCGGCCGTTTCGGCGGGATACCCGACCAGTGCCGCCAGCCAGTTGACGAGTTGCATCTCCAGCCGCACGGCGCCGGGCGCGGCGTAGAACACGCCGGAATAAAGATTGGTGACGTCCGCGAGGAAGTCGCCGAGCGCCGCGGGGTAAAGCCCGCCCCCCGGGATATAGCCGAAGTGGCCGGGCGCCGCGCCATTGATGCCGGGGGCGATGACTTCAACATCGAGCGTCCGGAACACCTCGCCGATGCCGGCCGGCGCCTCCGCGAACGGTTGCGCCAGCGCGCCCTCCGGATCGCCAAAGCCGGCTCGGTAGGCGGGCCGCTCCTCCAGGTCTTCGAGGAATCGCTCGGCGTAGCCGACGGCGGCCTCCTGCCATTCGCGCCGCGTCGGCGCATCCGGATCGAGCCGCCGGGCGGCCTGTTCGAGCTTCTGCAGTTTTTCGCGCACGGTCACTCCTGATCCGATCCCGGCCTCGAAGTTTGCCACTACCTTGAACCGCATCCGCTCAATTTCCTGCGGATTTCGATCCTGAATCTTTCGTCGCCTGCCCGCGGCAATGACAACGAATGCTGCATTTCCATTCGCGGATTACCTCACTTTCCAAACGCTGCAAAGCACAGAAAGGCCTTGCCACACAGGCGGTTGCAGGGGTATACTGTATAAACAATCAGATACCCGAAAGGAGCCCCGCCATGCCCGATTCCAGCGCCGAACCCGGCGGCTTTTTCGGCCCCGGCCACCCGAAATTCGCCCGCAGCGAGGCGCTGGGCGAGCGCATTACCGAGTACGCCGCCTGGCTGAATGCGGGTGAATACCGGCTGCTCGAGCTGATTCACGAGTTTGACCGCGAGGGGCTGTGGCGCCTGGACGGCATCCGTTCCTGCGCCCACTGGCTCAACTGGAAGTGCGGCGTCGGCCTGAACGCCGCGCGCGAGAAGGTCCGGGTGGCGAATGCCCTGGCCGGGCTGCCGCAGGTGAGCGCGAGCTACCGCCGGGGCGAGATCAGCTACTCCAAGGTCCGGGCGATCACGCGCATTGCGACGCCCGACACGGAAGCGTATCTCCTGATGATCGCCCGCCACGGCACGGCCGCGCACGTCGAGGGACTGGTCTCGAAGTATCGCCGCTGCAAGCGGCTGCAGGACCGCAACCATGCGCTGCGCCAGCACACGCTGCGCGAGCTCGCCTGTTTTTATGACGACGACGGTTCCTGCGTGATCCGCGGCCGGGTTCCGGCGGAGGTGGGCGCGCTC
>DASSBS010000075.1:0-20444 GCA_035698445.1 Woeseiaceae bacterium | reverse complement strand
ATGAGAGCACCTTACGATATCAATGCGCGCAAGCGGCCGGTAAACCTGACTTTGAACGAAGACCTGGTGAAGCAGGCCCGAACCGTGGCCGGCAACCTGTCCGGCGTGGTCGAGTCATTGCTCGCCGATTTTCTCTTGCGGGAAAGGAGGCGACGCTTGGCCGAGGCCAAGGCGCTGAAGGAAACGGTCGATACCTGGAACAGTTTTGCCGAACAGCATGGATCGTTTGCCGACGAGCACTCCGTAATTCAATGACCGCATTCCACCGCCGGGCCGCTCGCGTGCTGCCCTCCGCCGCCGCTGCGCTGTCGTTCATCGCGGCGTTCAGCCTGGCCGGCACAGCGGCGTTCGCGCAGCACGCGGCGGACGTCCTGCCGCCTCGCGCCGCCGCGTACCCGGAAGCTGTGGAGCAAGCGCGTGAGCTGGCGCGCGATCTCGTCGAGTCGGAGAACCTGCCCGGGCTCTCGGCGGCAGTGGGTATCGACGGCGGGGTCGTGTGGGCGGAAGGATTCGGCTGGGCCGACCTGGAGCAGCGGGTACCCGTCACGCCGCTGACGAAGTTTCGGATAGGCAGCGTGTCGAAGCCGCTGACCTCCGTGGCCGTGGGCCTGTTGTACGAGCGGGGCCGGCTGGACCTGGACGCACCCGTGCAGCAGTACGTCCCGGACTTTCCCGAGAAGCGCTGGCCGATCACTACCCGCGAGCTGATGGGCCACGTCGCCGGCATTCGCCATTATCGCGGCGACGAATTCCTCTCCTCGAAACATTATGACGGCGTGCTCGAAGGACTGGCCATCTTCGCCGACGACGAGCTGCTGTTCGAGCCGGGCACCGGGTACAGTTATTCGAGCTATGGCTGGAACCTCGTCAGCGCGGTCGTGCAGCGAGCAGCGGGCGAGGAGTTCCTGGGTTTCATGCAGCACGAAGTCTTTGCGCCGTTCGGGATGCGGCACACGGTGCCGGGCTACATGGCGCGCATCGTACCGCAGCGGGTCGAATTCTACGTGCAGGGCGAAGACGGAGAGCTCCGCAACGCACCCTGGGTCGACAACAGCTACAAGTGGGCCGGCGGCGGCTTCCTCTCGACGCCCACGGACCTGGTCCGGTTCGGACTCGGCATGCTGAATGGCGGCGTGCTCGAGCCCGAGACGGTCGAGTTGCTCTGGACCTCGCTCCGGCTCAACTCGGGCGAGGCGACCGGTTACGGCCTCGGCTGGGCGGTCGGCGAGGATGACCAGGGCCGGCGCTTCGCGGCTCACGGCGGCGGTTCGGTCGGCGGCACTACCTGGTTCGTGATCTATCCGGACTTGAAGTTCGTGATTGCCGTGACGACGAACCTCAGCGACGCGGACGGCACAGGCGATCTGGCGGAGGCCCTCGCAGCCGCGTTCGGGCCGGCATCGTCAGCGACGGCCGGTGCAGCCAACTGAGAGCGCTGGCCTGAATACCCTCTCGCGAACCGGCCGGAAACCCCGGCTGGTTCTTACGCGCCGCTGAGGAATCGCAAGGTTGCGGTCTCGGTGCCGGTGAGGCCGCGCCGTGCCCGCACGTCGGCCCGGAGTGTTGCGAGCGAGCCGTCGCGGTACGCGTCGATGAGCTGCGGATGCACGTAATACTTGCGGCAAACGGCCAGCGTGTTGCCGAGGACCCTGGCCGTCTCCCGCAGGTGCTGGTTCAGGATCCGCGCCTGTTCCGCTTCCGATTCGGGCAGCGGCTGCGTCGCGAGCCGCTCGAAGGCATCGACCGTGCCGCCCCAGGTACGGAAGGTTTTCGCCGTGAAGGTTTCGCCGGTGAGTTCGTGCAGCGCCTGGTTGATCTCCGTCGACGTGAGAGGGCAGACCTCACCATCGTCATCGACGTATTGCAAGAGGCGGTGCCCCGGCAGCTCGTGGCAGCGCTTCACCGCCCGGGCGGCGCGCGCATCGTGGAGGTCGATCCGGGTCTCCTTGCCGCCCTTGGCGACGAAGCGGAACGTCACCGAGCTCCCGTTGGCCTTCACCTGCCGGTCCGTCAGCGTCGTGAGACCGTAGCTGCCGTTCGACACGACGTAGGCATCGTTGCCGACGCGGATCAGCGTTTGCTCCAGCAGCCGCAGGGCGACACCCGTCATGCGCTCGCGGTCCATCGCCTGGCGGCGGAACTGGGTATCGATGAACTCGCGGATCTTCGGCAGGGCGGCGGCAAAAGCCGGCAGGCGGTCGAAGTCGCGCCGTTTGTTCTGCTCGATCCATGACGGGTGGTAGCGATACTGTTTGCGATGCTTCGCGTCGCGGCCGATCGCCTGCACGTGCCGGTTGCCGTCGGTCGCTATCCGGACCTCCTCCCAGGCCGGCGGAATCGCCAGCGCGTCGAAGCGGGCCCGGGCGTCGCGATTTTTGATCGGTTCGCCGTCGCGGTCCCGATAGCTGAACCCGCGGCCGCGGCGGATGCGGGCGATGGGCAGGTCCGCCGTCTCACCGTAGACGACCGGTTCCGGCCAGGTGAAAGCTTCCGACAACTCGTTCCTCCTCGAGATAACCGCACCCGCGGCGATTCCGAGGCTGCATGCGAGAAACGTGCCAGTTACCTGCTCTTCATCAAGCGCCGGAAGCGGCTCAGGTGCCGGAAGGCCCCGCGCACGTCGCCCTGCGCTTCCAGCAGGCGCGACAGGTTGTAATGCGCGTCGGCGTATTCGTCGTCGCTCGCGAGAGCAACCCGGTAAGCCTCGGCGGCGGCCTCGGCCTTGCCCTGGTCCTCGAGCGCGACGCCGAGGTTGAACGCGGCGAGTGCATTGCCGGGGCGCAACTCGAGCGCGCCGCGGTAGAGCGCTTCGGCTTCGTCGGTCCGCCCCGCCGCATGCAGCAGGCGCCCGAGATTGATGCGCGCGCCGACGAGGTTCGGAAAGCGCCGGAGCACGGTTTCGTAAGTCTCGCGCGCCGCGTCGACTCGGCCGGCGAGCTCGAGATCCAGCGCGGACTCATAAAGATCGTCGGCGCTTTCCTCTGCCTGGTCGGGCTCGGGGCGCGGTTTCCGCGGGAGTTGCGGCGCCACCTGCGCCGACATGGCCTGCACGTCGAAATCCAGCGCGCACTGTCCGGTTTCGGGTTCCCACGAGGAGAGCCGGTCTTTCACGATGACGCGTTCACCGGTGACGAGGATCCGCACCGCCGATAACGGCCGCCCGGCCGGTAACTGTTCGCGAAGCTGGCTCAGCGCGCGCGTGACGCGGTTCACCGTCACGTTTGCCTCGAGCAGCCTGGCGGCGGCGCGCAGCACCGCGAGGTCCTGGAAAGAATAGCGCCAGCGGCCGTGTGCGTCCTTGCTCGGCGTCAGCACGCCGGCCTGCGCCCAGCGGCGCACGCGGCTTTCGGGAAGTCCCGCGAGGCCGGCAACTTCTCGGGTGGAATATTCGGGCACGACTCGAGACGGTCAGCCGGCGCGCTTTTTCCGGGGCGTTTTCCTGGAAGTCGCTTTGGCCTTGCCCTTCGCGCCCGCTTTCTTCGGCTCGGCTTGCTCCGCTTCCGTGCGCTCCGCTTCCGTGCGCTTCGCGGGCTTGCGCTTGTCGGTCGCGTTGAGGCTCGCCTTCAGCGCTTCCATGAGATCGATGATCTTGTGCTCCGGCTGGGCGGCCGGAGCAATGGTGATGTCCTCGCCTTCGACCTTGCGCTGGATCAGCGCCCTGACCTGGTCGCGGACTTCGTCGCGATAGGTCGTCGGGTCGAAGTTGTCGGTCGCGGCCTGGTCGATGAGCTGTTTCGCGAGCTTGAGCTCCGATTCCTTGACCTCGATCTCTTCGAGCGGCACTTCGCTGAACGACCGTACTTCGTCGGCGTAATGAAGCTGCTCGAGCAGCAAGCCTTTTTCCTTCGGCCGCACGAGCACGAGGTGCTGGCGCCCGCGCGCGGCGTAGCGGCCGAGCGCCACGCGGCCGGTCTCGCGCATGGCCTCGGCCAGCAGGTGGTAGGCCCGCGCGCCGCCCTTGTCCGGGCCGAGGTAGTAAGCCTTGTCGAAATAGATGCGGTCGACCGCGCCGTCGGGCAGGAACTGGTCGACGTCGATGGTGTAGGTGGCCGCGACTTCGAGCGCCTTGATCTCCTCGGGCGAGAACAGGACGTACTGGCCCTTGGCGAACTCGTAGCCCTTGACGATGTCCTCTCGGGGCACGATCTCGCCGCTTCCGGAAGAGATGAGCTGCTGCTTGACGCGCGAGCCGTCGCGCCGGTCGATCTGGTTGAAGCGCACCGTGGCCGCGGATTCCGCGGCCGAGTACAGCTTGACCGGTATCGAAACCAGCCCGAAGGCGATCGTGGCAGAACCCAGTGGACGCGCAGGCATCGGCGGATCATAGCTCCTGGAAAGCGGCGTCGCAACGAGAAACAACCGGGAATTAGCGACTTACCATCAAAACCGCAACCCGGTTCGATTCCGGGGCGGCGGCTAATCGAGAATGGCGTCCGCCAGCACGTCATGGATGACCTGCGTCGCCACTTCGACCAGCAGCACCTTGCCGTCCACGATCACCCTCTCGAAGCCGTCCGGTGCCGGCGGCAGGCGATCGAGCAGGCCGGAAGGCAGGGCTTTCCTGGCGATCCCGGGCGGCAGCGGCTTCCCCCGCCGCAGATTTTTTGCGATGCCGGGCGGCAGCCCTTTGTGCTTGCCGTGCACGACCGCCTCGTGCGCGTGCTCGCGATACCAGGCCCGGATCGTCTGGATTTCCCCGTCGCTGAACGCGACCTCGACCGTCAAGTCGGCAGCAGAGAGGGATGTGGCGAAAATGCAGAAAGCCGCCGCGGCCGCTATTCGAATGGACGCACTCATTCCAGGCTCCGGTTGGTTGTCTCGACAATTTTAACGATACCGGCCGGGCGCTACCCCGGTCTGTTAGCGGCGTCACGTTCGTTGCGACGGTTGCTGCTCGCCACCGCGGAGGTCCGCTTATATGCTGTGAGGCATGGCAGCGACGAGCAACGGCACGCGCCTCACGGCTTATCGCGACAAGCGCAAGGCCGGCTCGACTCCGGAGCCGTTCGGGGCCGGGGAGGCCGCCGGTTCGCGCTTCGTCGTGCAGCTCCATGCCGCGCGTGCCCGGCATTACGATTTCCGGCTCGAGCACGACGGCGTGCTCGTGTCCTGGGCCGTGCCGAAAGGTCCGTCGCCGGATCCGGCCGACAAGCGCCTCGCGGTGCACGTGGAGGACCATCCTGTCGACTACATCCATTTCGAGGGGCTGATCCCGGAGGGCAACTACGGGGCCGGAGCGGTCATCGTGTGGGATCGCGGCCGCTGGGAACCCGTCAAGGATTTCAACGAAGGCCTGGAAGCCGGCAAGCTGCTGTTCGACCTGCACGGCTACAAGCTGCGCGGCCGCTGGACGCTCGTGAAAACGAAGCGCAGCCCGCAGGACTGGCTGCTGATCAAGGAGCGCGACAGCTACGTGCGCGAGGGCGACGCGGCCGTGCTGCCCGAGGACTCGGTGCTGTCCGGGCGCACCGTCGAGCAGCTCGCCGCGGGCGAGGATCCCGGGGCCGCCGTCGCAGCGGCGTGCCGGGACGCGGGCGCGCAGCGCGGGCGCGTGGCCTTCCGCGACGTGCAGCCGATGCTCGCGACACCCGGCGAGCCGTTCAGCCATCCGGACTGGGTGTTCGAGATCAAGTACGACGGCTACCGGCTCCTCGCCGGCAAGGAGCACGGCGAGCCCAGGCTCGTCTCGCGCAACGGCAATGATTTCACGGGGGTGTTTCCCGAGATCGCCGAGGTGCTCGCGGCACTGCCCTACAACGATTTCCTGCTCGACGGCGAGGTGGTGGTGCACGACGCCGAGGGCTTGCCGAGCTTCGCCGGGATGCAGCAGCGCGGCCGCCTCACGCGCGCCATGGACATCGGGCGCGCGGCGGTGCAATGGCCCGCGACGTTCTACGCCTTCGACCTGCTGCTCTTCGGCGAGTACGACCTGCGGCCACTCGCGCTCACTGAGCGCAAGCGCCTGCTCGCCGACCTGCTGCCGTCGGCCGGGCCGATCCGCGTGTCCGGGCACATCGAAGGCGCGGGCGAGGCGATGTTCGAGCAGCTCAAGGCGATGAACCTCGAAGGCCTCGTCGCCAAGCGCGCGGATTCGCCTTACGTCGGGCGCCGCTCGCCGGACTGGGTCAAGGTCAGCGCGCGCTCTAACGACGATTTCGCGGTCGTCGGCTACACCCGGCCGAAAGGCGGGCGCTCGGGCTTCGGCGCGCTCCTGCTGGCGCAACGGGGTGCCGACGGCTGGGTGTACGCGGGCCGCGTCGGCGGCGGCTTCGGCGAGCAGGAGCTCGCCGCGGTCGCCGAACGCCTCGCAGCCGCCAAAGCCGGCGAGCCGCCGCGCGACCCCGAGAAGATCGCCGGCGCGCGCTGGATCGAGCCGGCGTTCGTCGTCGAGGTCCGGTACAAGCAGCGGAGCCCGAACGGGCGGCTGCGCCAGCCGACGTTCGTCGGCGTCCGCGACGACAAGGACCCGGAGGACTGCTGGCTGCCGGGCGAGGCGAAACCGCTGCCGGAGCAACCCGTCGCGAAGGCGAGGGCGCCCGCGGCCCACGTCGAGGTCACCAATCCCGACAAGGTCTTCTGGCCCGGGGAGAACCTGACGAAAGGCGACCTCGTCGCCTACTACCGTGCGGTCGCGAAATGGCTGCTGCCGTATCTCGCCGACCGGCCGCTCGTGCTCACGCGCTATCCCGACGGCATCGAAGGTAAATCCTTTTTCCAGAAGGACGCGCCCGTGTACGCGCCGGACTGGATACGGCTGGAGACGCTCTGGAGCGAGGGCTCGGAGCGCGACATCCGCTACTTCGTGATCGAAAGCGAGGAAGGCTTAGCCTACGTCGCGAACATGGCGGCGATTCCGCTGCACGTCTGGTCGAGCCGCATCGCGTCGCTGCAGCACCCCGACTGGTGCATCCTCGATCTCGATCCGAAAGGGGCGCCGTTCACGAACGTCGTCCAGGTTGCGCGCACCATCCACCGGCTTTGCGAGCAGGCCGGGCTGCCGCACTTCGTGAAGACGACGGGCTCGACCGGGCTGCACGTGCTGATCCCGCTCGGCGCGCGCTATACGCACGAGCAGAGCCGCGCCATGGCCGAGCTGCTGGCCAACTGCGTCGTGAAGGAGCTGCCGGAGATCGCGACGGTGGAGCGCCAGCTCGACGCACGGGGCGGCAAGGTGTACGTCGACTACCTGCAGAACGGGCACGGCCGCCTGCTCGTCGCGCCCTACAGCGTGCGCCCCGTGCCGCACGCGACCGTGTCCATGCCGCTGCGCTGGAACCAGGTGACTTCGAGGCTCGATATGTTCAAATACGATCTGCGCTCGGTGCCGGGACTGCTCGCAAAACAGAAAACCGATCCCTTCGCCGGCTTGTTCACGCAAGCCGCGGACCTGGACCGGAGTCTCGCGCGCCTGGCGGAGGTAATGTGATGACGCGCGTGTTCGAACACGCCGCGTCGGGGTCGTCGGTCGCGGTGGCGTCGGCAGCGATGCTGTTTTGCGTCGGGATACCGATCGCGCTCATCGTCCGGCGCTTCGGCTGAAGAGCAAGCCACGCGCCTGCGCTTCGCCGCGAGCCGCCCGGGCAGGCGCGCCGGTCAGTCCACGCTGTTCGCGATCGCCTGCTCTTCGGCATTCATCTCGGCGACGTAGGGCTCGAACAGCGGCGTGCTGAGATAGCGTTCGCCGGTGTCGGGCAGCATGCAGAGGATGTTCGCGCCCTGCGGCGCCCGCTCCGCGTACGCGCGCGCGCAGGCGAAGGTGGCGCCGGCGGAAATGCCGACGAGCAGGCCTTCCTTGCTCGCCAGCTCGCGTGACCATTGCATCGCTTCGGGCGCCGCGACCGTCATGTAGTCGTCCACGTACTTCGCCTCGCGTGCGTCGTCGGCAAGCTTCGGGATGAAATCCGGCGTCCAGCCCTGGATGGGATGCGGCTCCCACGCGGCGTGCGAGGCCGTCGCCACGCCGTCGTCGCGGTGCGGCTGCGCCTTCCCGCTTTTCATGAGCGCCGCGAGAGCCGGTTCGCACACGATGATCTTCGTCCCCGGGCTTTCCTTTCTCAGCACGCGGCCGACGCCCTTCAGCGTGCCGCCGGTGCCGTAGCCGGTCACGAAGGCGTCGAGCTGCATGCCCTCGAAGTCGTTCATGATCTCGCGTCCGGTCGTGCGCGCGTGCATCTCGGCGTTCGCCTCGTTCTCGAACTGCCGTGTCATGAACCAGCCGTGCTTGTTCGCCAGCGCTTCGGCCTTGCGCACCATCCCGGTGCCGCGCTCGGCGGCCGGGGTGATCACGACCTTCGCGCCGAGGAAGCGCATCAGGCGGCGGCGCTCGACGCTGAAGCTTTCCGCCATCGTCACGACCAGCGGGTAACCCTTCGCCGCGCACACCATCGCCAGCCCGATGCCCGTGTTGCCGCTGGTCGCCTCGACCACCGTCATGCCGGGCTTCAGGGTGCCGCGTTGCTCCGCGTCCTCGATGATACCGAGCGCAAGGCGGTCCTTGACCGAGCCGAGCGGGTTGAAGGCTTCGATCTTCGCGTAAAGATTCACGCCTTGCGGCGCGAGCCGGTTGATGCGCACGACGGGAGTATTGCCGACCGTGCCGAGAATGCTGTCGTGAATGGTCATGGTGGGCTCCAGGATTGGAACTAGCTCGCATTATTCATGAACGTTTCGAGAACTGTGGCTGGCGGAGCCGCGACCGGGGAGAGGGGCCTTCCGCGCCGGCCACAAGCACGTCCCTGTGGGCCTGCGGGCTCGGCATCCCTGCCTCGCACGCCGCGGAACACCCCTCCCCCCGATCACGGCTCCGCTCCTGCCGCTGTGCCGTTCATGAATAATGCGAGCTAGGAGCTGGAAAATGATAGTAAGTGGATGAACCCGGGAGCTTATACGCAAACGGATTACCGCGTTAGCGGGCGGATTGCGCGGGCGGCGGCTTGGGGTGAAACTTCGTGTCATGGCCCATGTCATCGAACACGCGGCGTCCGGCCGCGCCAAATGCCGCGGCTGCGGTGAGAAGATCGCCAGGGACGAGCTGCGCTTCGGCGAACGCGAGCCGAACGCGTTCGGCGAGGGCGACATGACGCTCTGGTTCCACCCGGTTTGTGCCGCGTACAAGCGCCCCGAACCCTTCCTCGCACTCCTGGGCGACGTCGAGCCCGAGGAAATCTCCGCGGCCGAAATGAGCATCGCGCACGCGCTCAAGCCGGCGGCCGAGTTCGGGCTGGAGCACCCCCGGGTGCCCCGGATCGACAAGGCCGACCGGGCGCCGACGGCGCGCGCCCGCTGCCGCTGCTGCCGCGAGCTCATCGCAAAGGACTCCTGGCGCATCGGCCTCGTGTTCTTCGAGGAGTACCGCTTCGAGCCCTCGGGTTTCATTCACGCGGGCTGCACCGAGGCCTACTTCGGCACGACCGACATCATGGAGCGGATCGGGCATTTCAATCCGGAGCTCGGCCCGGCGGAGCGGCGGGAGATCGAGTCGGCGCTCGCGGCGCCGCCTGCCTTGCCCTGAGCGGGCCCTTCCTCGGGCGTTTCGGAGCCTCCCACCGCCGGCTGGCGCCCGCAGCGCCGTGCGCGACCTCCGCCGCGAGGCTTGACAGTTCCAAGACATCATGGTGATATCATACTGATATCGACCAAAGGAGAAGAATATGCCGGCGATGACATCGAGCTCCACCACGCACGAGCGCGAGATCCGGCCGCTGAACGGGTGGGCAATGCTGGTCTTCAATATCGCCGTGATGGCCGCGGGCGCCGCCCTTCTGGCGCACACCATTGCGGTTACGGCGGGAGGTAGCGAGCTCGGCACCGGCGCGACGGTGCTGCGAATCATCGCCGCCGCACTCATCATGGCGCTCGCCGGGCTGCTGTTTGCCGGGCATTTCACGTTGCAGCCGAACGAGGCGCGCGTGCTGATCCTGTTCGGCAGCTACAAGGGCACGGCGCGCACGAGCGGCTTTCACTGGGCGAATCCGCTCTATTCCCGCAACCGGGGCAGCGTTCCAGCCGGATCGGACGCAGGGGAGCACCGCGGCGGCCTGGCCGGGATCGCAGCAGCCATCAAAGGCCGGCGCGAGCTGAGCGCCAAGCTGTCGCTGCGCGCGCATAATTTCAACAGCGACAAGCTCAAGGTCAACGACAAGCGCGGCAACCCGGTGGAGATCGCGGCAGTGGTCGTCTGGCGCGTCGACGACACGGCGCAGGCGGCGTTCGACGTAGACGACTACGAAAGCTACGTGCAGGTGCAAAGCGAATCCGCGATTCGCAGCATTGCGAGCCGGTACGCGTATGATCACGGCGAGGAGCGGGAAATCACGCTGCGCGACGGCGGCGACGAAGTTGCCGCCGCGCTGGAACAGGAGCTCGGCGCGCGGCTCGACAAGGCCGGTGTCATCGTCGAAGAGGCGCGGCTCACTCATCTCGCCTACGCACCCGAGATCGCGCCGGCCATGCTGCGCCGGCAACAGGCCGAAGCGATCATTGCCGCCCGCCGTGCCATCGTCCTCGGCGCGGTGAGCATGGTCGGCATGGCGCTGCGCGATCTCGACGAGAAACAGGTGGTGACGCTCGATGACGAACGCAAAGCCGCGATGGTCAGCAATCTCATGGTGGTGCTGTGCGGCACGTCGGAGGCAGCGCCGGTGATCAATACCGGTACGCTCTACACCTGAACGTGGCGGAGGACCGGAAGGCTTTCCTCCTGCGGCTGCCGCCCGAGCTCTGGAAGGACCTGGAGAAATGGGCGGCGGACGAATTGCGCAGTGTCAACGCGCAGATCGAATACGTGCTGCGGCAGGGGGTGGCGAAACGCAAGAAGTCGGGGGACGAGAGCGACCGGTAGGAGTCGGACGACCATGAACGAATTCGTCGAACACGTGCTCGAGATGCTGGAGCACTGCGGCACGATCCGGGCGCGGCGCATGTTCGGCGGCTACGGTCTTTACTGCGACGACCTGATTTTCGGCCTGATCTCGGGCGACGTGCTGTACCTCAAGACGGACGCCGAATCGGTCGGCCTTTTCGAGGAAAGGGGTCTGGCTGCATTCGTGTACGTCAAGAAAGGCGAGCCGACGAAGACGTCATACTACTCGGCGCCGGAAGAGTTTTTTGAGGACCCGGAAGCCGCCGCGGAGTGGCTGCGCATCGCCTGCGATGCCTCACGCCGCAGGATCCGCAAGCCCCTGTAGGAGCCCGTCCCACGGGCGACTTCGCGTTAACCGCCGTGTCGCCCGTGGGACGGGCTCCCACAGGATCGGCGCCCCGCCGTGTCGCCCGTGGGACGGGCTCCCACAGGCCCGGCGCCCGCCGCAGCGTACGCCTTTCTTGCCTCAGGCGCCGGCGTAGGTGCCGCGGCCCAGGGTCGGTTGCGACACGTCGCGCACCAGCTCGGCGGTTTCATGTGCGGGCGCCGTCCTGGCGATATCCGCTTGCGCGACCATCCCGCAGACCACGCCATCCTCGTCGACGACCGGCAAGCGGCGGACCTGGCTCTCCTCCATGTGTGCGAGTGCGTCTTCGAGGCTGGCGTCAGGGGTGGTCGTGATCACCGAGCCGGTCATCACGTCGCGCGCGGCCGTGGCGGCCGGATCCCGACCTTGCGCCACCGCGCGGACGGTGATATCCCGGTCGGTGACTACGCCAAGCGGACGGCCGCGCTCGTCCAGCACGGGAATCTCGCCGCAGTCCTGGTCCGCCATGATCCTGGCGACGTCCTCGAGACTGGTCTCCGGTGCGCAGCAGGCCGGATTTTCCGTCATGATGTCTCGTACTTGCATTTCGATTCCTCCGTCCGTTTCCTCGAGCAGTACGCCGAATGGCGTCCCTGGAGCTGCCTGAGGCTGCAACTAGCATGCCAATGAACAGGAAGCCGCATGTTCGACTGGATCACCGACGTCATCGACCGGACCGGCTACGCCGGGGTCTTTTTCCTGATGCTGGTCGAGAACATCTTTCCGCCGATTCCCTCCGAGCTGATCATGCCGCTGGCCGGGTTCACGGCCGCGCAAGGCAAGCTCAACGCGGTGCTGGTCGTGCTCGCGGGTACGGCCGGATCGCTGGCAGGCGCACTCTTCTGGTACTACGTCGGTCGATGGCTTGGCCGCGAGCGCCTGAAACGCTTCGCGGCACGACACGGCCGCTGGCTGACCCTGGCGCCCGACGAGGTTGACAAAGCCAGTGACTGGTTCAGGCGGCACGGCGCAAAAGCCGTCTTCTTCGGCCGCCTGGTCCCGACCGTCCGCACGCTGATCTCCGTGCCGGCGGGCATCACCGGCATGCCGTTGGCGACCTTCCTCGCGTTCACGGCGCTCGGCACCGGGTTGTGGACGGCGTTGCTCGCCGGCGCCGGCTACCTGCTGCAGGACCAGTACGGGCGTGTCGCCGGCCATGTCGGACCGGTTTCGAACGTGATCTTCGGCGCGATCGCCGCGTGGTACGTGTACCGCGTCGTCACGCATCCGGGACCCTCGAATAGCAACCGGTCATAATTACAATGCCTTCCTCGATTCTCCACGAGCGGCGACTGAAGCAACGCGTGATCAACCCTTGGGCGAAGGTGCAGGAAACGCGCTGCCTTGCCGGCTTCTGGCCCGACCCGCGCAAAACCCGGGCCGGGAACGCCTCTCATGAGCTCGGTCCGTGCGAGTTTCAGAAACGCCAGGTGAACGCCAGGGAGCCGAATCGGTCCGGCTCCAGTTGCCGGTCGAATTCCTCGCTGCGCCGGACGAAGGTGCAGGCCATCCTGAAGTCGCCGCGAGTCAGCACGAACCCGGTCTGCACATCCGTGACCCAGCGCCGCTTCTGGATGTCGAGCAACGGCTCCAGGTCGTTGTCGTCCACGAAGATGTTCCTGTCGACAACGCGCCCGTCGGCCCCGGCGAACAGGTACCACGCCCAATTCTCAGAGGGCATGAAGTAGCCCGACCCCGGCAGGCTCGGCCGAATGTGCGGCGGACCGAAATCGTGATCGAGATCGTTACCCAGGCGCAGCGTGAAGCCCGCGTTCGCGTAGCCTGCGACATTGCCGAGTGAAATGCCCAGGTGCGGCATGACGTCCGCGCTCAGCCACTCGCCGCGCCGGACCGGCGTGCGCCATTTGCGGTCGACGATCAGCATGCCGCCGGCCTGGTTGCCGACCTGGTTCGCCCAGCCGAGCGACTCGCCGTCGTCGAGCCACTCGTGCACGGCGCTCTGCAGCACGTCGCCTTTGGCGTTCGGGCCGACGGTGCCGAGCAACAGGCTCACGGTGTCGATGTGCGAGCGGGTGACGGACACGATCGAGACGCCGCCATAAAGCCAGGCCGCGTACGGCCGTTCGTCCGTAACCAGCTTGCGCGAGTCCTTGTCGGCCGGCGTGAAGATGCTCTGCCCGAACTGCCAGCCGACGCGGACCTGTGCGTTGCCGCTGCCCGGCAGCCATTCGGCAATGTTCGATGCAACCGAGTCATCGCCTCTCGGCGCGCTGAGCCACGAAATCTCGAGGCCGTTCGTGTAATGACGATCGGTCGCGGCGAAAGCATCGTTCTCCATCAGGAGCGTCAGCGTTCCGGGATCGTCCTTCCGCCCGCCGGGCGCGGCCAGGGCCGGGAACGAGAGCGCCAACAGCAGCAATGTCGCAGTCTGCTTCTGCAAAGCGGCTTACACCTGTTCAGGAGTGTTCTGCGCGACGCCAGCACGCGCCGCCGGCGAGGGCGGCAGGCCGTCGAGCGCGGAGAACTTTAGAATCGATCCGGCGGCTGCCGGACGGCATGCCGCAGGAGGACACGAGTGTGTCTGCTTCATGAAAGCATAGATGCAGCCGGACCGCCAGAAGTGCCCGCCAGGGCCGACGCGGGCCCGCTATGCCGGTAGAATGAGTGGCCTTACCGCCGGGATCGGCCAGGCCGCCCGGCCCTTCGCACTGCCTTCAGCCCCCGGGAAAGTCCATGAACGACCTCTCTTCGTTTCCGATCGTCCGCAAGTGGCCCGCACGGCATCCAGACCGGATCCAGCTCTATTCACTGACGACGCCGAACGGCGTCAAGGCCTCGATCATGCTGGAGGAGACCGGGCTGGCCTATGAGCCGCACCTCGTGTCCTTCGACACGCGGGACCAGCACAGCCCGGAATTCCTGTCGCTCAATCCGAACAACAAGATCCCGGCCATCATCGATCCGAACGGTCCGGGCGGCGAGCCGCTGCCGCTGTTCGAGTCCGGCGCGATTCTCTTGTATCTCGCGGACAAGGCCGGCCGGTTTATTCCGCAGGACGTGGCGCGCCGTTACGAGACCATCCAGTGGCTCATGTTCCAGCTAAGCGGCATCGGGCCGATGTTCGGCCAGGTCGGGTTCTTCCATAAGTTCAGCGGGCGCGAGTACGAGGACAAGCGGCCGCGGGACCGGTACGTGGCCGAATCGAGGCGCCTGCTCGGCGTGCTCGAGCAGCGGCTGGAGGACCGGGCATGGGTGATGGGTGACGAATACACCATCGCGGACATCGCGATCTTTCCGCTCGTCCGGAACCTGGTCGGGTTCTACGGGGCGGGCGAGCTGGTCGGTATCGGCGATTTTCCGGGTGTCACCCGCGCCCTCGACGTGTTTCTCGCGCGGCCGGCCGTCCAGCGGGGCCTGACGATCCCCGGACCGGAGCACGCCGCCGGCCTGTAGGAGCCCGTCTCACGGGCGACCCGGCGCCTGCAATTGGGTCGCCCGTGAGACGGGCTCCTACAGCGGGGACGCCGGCCGCCGGGGGCGCGCTTCAGCGGACGCGCTCGAAGAGCTCGACGAGCTCGACGATTTTTTCGCGGCGCTCGCGAATGCTGCCGGACCTGAGCGCGTCGTCCACGCATTCGCGGGCGTGGGCGCGCAGGAGCTCGGTTTCCGCTTTGGTGAGGGCGGCTTTGACGGCCTGGATCTGGTGCAGGATGTCCATGCAGTAGCGGTCCTCCTCCAGCATCCGCCCGAGCCCGCGGACCTGGCCTTCTATTCGCTTCAACCGACGAGCGATCGCCTGGCGAGGCTGTTCTTCTCCGGACATGATTCACCTTGACCGATACCCGATAGGGGTATAGCGTATCACGGCACTTTCCGCCGTGAACAGGTTTTTTCGATGAAGGCAGCTCCAGATCGTCACCAGCACCCGGATCACGACCATCCAGCTCACCCTTGTTGCCATCACGATGCAGCAGCCGATCCGAAGCGCGATTACGACCGCGTGCCGGAAGGGTACACCGGCACGGTATACACCTGCCCGATGCACCCGCAAGTCCGCGACGTCAGGAACACGGGCTGCCCGATCTGCGGCATGGCGCTGGAGCCGGAGGGCATCGTCGCCGGCGAGGAGGACACAAGCGAGCTGGACGACATGACGCGCCGTTTCCGGGTCAGCGCCGTGCTGACCGTGCCGCTCGTCGTCTACGCGATGGCGGAAATGCTGCCGGGATTTCCCGTCGGCAAGATCGTGCCCGGCGGCTGGGGGCAGTGGCTGCAACTGGCGCTCGCGGCACCGGTGGTGCTGTGGGGCGGCTGGCCTTTTTTCGTGCGCGGGGCGCAGTCGGTGCGTTCGCGGCACCTCAATATGTTCACGCTGATCGCGCTGGGCGTCGGCGTGGCCTTCCTGTATTCCCTGGCCGCCGTCCTCGCGCCCGGCATTTTTCCGGACGCCTTCCGCATGCCGTCGGGCGAGGTGGGTGTGTATTTCGAGGCCGCGGCCGTGATCACGGCGCTGGTCCTGCTCGGCCAGGTGCTGGAGCTCAAGGCTCGAAGCCAGACCTCCGGCGCGATCCGGGCGCTGCTCGAGCTCACGCCGCCGCGGGCCAGTCGGCTCGCGCCGGACGGCAGTGAGGAAGAGGTGGCCGTGGACGAGCTGGCGCAAGGCGACCGCCTGCGCGTCCGTCCCGGCGAGAAGGTGCCGGTCGACGGCAGGGTCGAGGAAGGCCGCAGCGCCGTGGATGAGTCCATGATCAGCGGCGAACCGTTGCCGGTTGAAAAGAATCCGGGCGACGAGGTTATCGGCGGCACGGTCAACGGCACCGGCAGTTTCGTCATGACGGCGACCCGGGTCGGTGAGCACACGCTCCTGTCGCAGATCGTGCATATGGTGGCCCAGGCGCAGCGCAGTCGGGCGCCGATCCAGCGCCTGGTCGACGTCGTCGCGGCGTGGTTCGTGCCGGCGGTCGTCATCGTCGCGGTGCTGACGTTCGTCGTCTGGGCCTGGCTCGGGCCGCCGCCGGCGATGGCGTTCGCCGTCGTCAATGCGGTCGCCGTGCTGATCATCGCCTGCCCCTGTGCGCTCGGGCTCGCGACCCCGATGTCGATCATGGTGGGAACCGGCAAGGGTGCCCGGAACGGCATCCTGGTGAAGAACGCCGAGGCGCTCGAGGTATTCGAGAAAGTCGACACGATCGTGATCGACAAGACCGGCACGCTGACCGAAGGGCGGCCGTCGCTCGTGACGATCGAGCCGGCGGCGGGCTTCGACGAGAACACCGTGCTGTCGCTGGCGGCATCGGTCGAAGCGGCGAGCGAGCATCCCCTCGCGCAGGCGGTCCTCGCCGGCGCCGGAAAGCGGTCGCTGCCGGTGCCGCCGGCGGCAGGCTTCGAGTCGGTAACCGGGCAGGGCGCCGAGGCGCGCGTCGGCGGCCAGCGCGTGGCGGTCGGCAATGAGCGGATGATGGAGCGCGCCGGCGCGCACGATCCGGCACTGGTGGAAGCCGCGGAAGCGCACCGGTCCGAGGGGCAGACGGTCATTTTCGTCTCGATCGACGGCCAGGCCGCCGGCCTGCTCGGCATCGCCGATCCGATCAGGGAATCGACGCCGCGCGCCATCGAGCAACTGCACGCGGCCGGGCTCAAAGTCGTCATGCTGACCGGCGACAGCGCCGGCACCGCGAACGCTGTCGCACGAAGGATCGGCATCGACGACGTGCGCGCGGGCGTATCGCCGGAAGACAAGCACCGGGCGATCCGTGAGCTGCAGGAGGCCGGCGCGAAGGTGGCGATGGCGGGCGACGGGATGAACGACGCGCCGGCGCTGGCGCAAGCCGACATCGGCATCGCCATGGGCACCGGCACGGACGTCGCGATGGAGAGCGCGGGCGTCACGCTGGTGCGCGGCGACCTGGTCGACGTGTCGCGCGCGCGCGTGCTGAGCCAGGCGACGATGCGGAATATCCGGCAGAACCTCGTTTTTGCGTTCGTCTACAACGCGGCGGGGATCCCCATCGCCGCCGGGATTCTCTACCCGGCCTTCGGTTTGCTGCTGAGCCCGATGATCGCCGCCGCCGCGATGAGCCTGAGCTCGGTCTCGGTCATCGGCAACGCGCTGCGCTTGCGCGGCCTCGAGTTGCCGTGACGGTGCGCTCGACCGTCAATCGCCGCCGGTTTCTCGCGGGCAGCGCCGCCGTCGGCGGCGCCGCGCTGCTGGCGCCGCTGCTGCCGGCGTGGGCGCGGTCCGGCACGCCCGGAATCACGGCGGACATGACGACGCTCAGCGGCGACGAGATTGCCCTGCGCATCGGCCATAGCCCGTTCTCCGTCGGCGGCGAGACCGGCATGGCGGTGACGGTCAACGGCACCGTGCCGGCGCCGCTGATCCGGCTCAGGCAAGGGCAGGACGTCCGCATAGCGGTGACGAACGAGCTCGACGAGGACACCTCCATTCACTGGCACGGCGTGCTGCTGCCCTTTGACATGGACGGCGTGCCCGGCGTGAGCTTCCCCGGCATCCGGCCCGGCGAAACCTTCGTCTACGAATACCCGATCCGGCACGCGGGCACCTTCTGGTTTCACAGCCATTCCGGCCTGCAGGAACAGGTCGGGCATTACGGGCCGCTGATCCTGGACCCGGCCGGCGCCGATCCGGTCGCTTACGACCGCGAGCACGTGCTGGTGCTGTCCGACTGGAGCTTCCTGCACCCGCACGAGATCTTCCGCAAGCTGAAGCTCGACTCGGCCTACTTCAACCGGCAGCAGCAGACCCTTGCCGGATTGCTCCGCGACGGCGATCCGGAGCAGCAGATGCCCCTGCGCGAGCGGCTGATGTGGGACCGGATGCGGATGGACCCGACCGACATCGCCGACGTCACGGGAGCCGCGTACACCTACCTCATCAACGGCCACGGGCCACGGGAAAACTGGACCGGCCTCTTCCGGCCGGGCGAGCGCGTGCGGCTGCGGATCGTCAACGCGTCGGCCATGACGGTGTTCAACTTCCGCCTGCCGGGATTGCGCATGGCGGTCGTGCAGGCGGATGGCAACGACGTGCGCCCCGTGACGGTCGACGAGCTGCAGATCTCGGTCGCCGAGACTTACGACGTGATCGTCGAGCCGGCAGAGGAGCGGGCATTCGCCATCGTCGCCGAATCCGTCGATCGCTCCGGGATGGCGGTCGGCATGCTCGCGCCGCGGGAGGGCATGCGGGCCGCGGTCCCGCCGCTCCGGCCGCGGCCGACGCTCGGCATGGACGACATGGGCATGGCGGGCATGGCGCACGGTCGTCCGGGGAGCTCGGAGCATGGCGCCATGGGGATGCGCGATGAATCGCTCGCGCCGCCGGACCTGGAGACCGGCGTGGGCGTCGACATGATCACAATGGATCCGCAGGACTCGGTGAACAAGCCGGGACTCGGTCTCGAGGACGTCGGCCATCGGGTGCTGGTGTACGGCGATCTCGTGGCGCTCGAGCCGAATCCGGATCCGCGCCCGGCCTCACGCGCGCTGGAAATCCATCTCACCGGCAACATGGAACGGTTCATGTGGTCCTTCGACGGGCACAAGTTCAGCGAGATCGTCGAGCCGATCCGCTTCGCGCGCGACGAGCGCGTGCGCGTGACGCTGGTCAACGACACGATGATGCAGCACCCGATCCACCTGCACGGCCATTTCTTCGAAGTCGTGAACGGCCACGCGGGGCGCCACCCGAGGAAGCACACCGTCAACGTGCTGCCGGGGAGCAGGATCAGCTTCGACCTCACGGCCGACAATCCCGGCGACTGGGCGTTCCATTGCCACCTGCTGTATCACATGCACGCCGGCATGTTCAACGTGGTGACGATCCGGCCGCTCGATCGGGGACCGGCATGAGAACGATCCTGGCGCCGGTCGTGGCCGTGGCGTTGCTCGCGCCGGCGGCCGAGGCGCGAGCGGAGAATCCGCACGGCGGGCACGGGCAGGAACCGCCGCTCGACCCGCACGCCCGGCACGTGCAACCGCCGCCCGACCCGCACGCCGGGCATGGGCAGCAAGCACCACCCTCCGATCCGCACGCGAGCCATGGCGAGGCTCGCCGGCCACCACCGCCCGCGGGCATCCCGCCGCCCGAGGCGGCATTCTCGGGACCTCGCCATGCCGCCGACCTGGTCTTCGAGCCGGCCGCCATGGCGGGCGCGCGCGCGCAACTGCGCGCCGAGCACGGCGGGATGAAAGCGCACGGCCTGGCGGTGGACCGCTTCGAGCTGCAAACCGGCGACGGCGGCGAGGACTATACGTGGAAGGCACAGGCCTGGTACGGCGGCGACGTCAACAAGCTCCGGGTGAAGACCGAAGGCGAGGACAGTTTCGGCGGCGGCGCCGGGGCCGCGGAGATGCAATTGTTGTGGAGCCGTGCGGTCACCCCATGGTTCGACCTGCAGGCCGGCGTCCGTTACGACTGGGCGCCGGAGCCGGACCGCGGCTATCTCGTGCTGGGCGTGCAGGGGCTGGTGCCTTACCTGTTCGAAGTGGACGCCGCCGCGTTCGTGTCCGAAGAAGGCGACCTGTCCGCCCGGTTCGAAGCCGAGTACGACCTGCGGATCACGCAGCGCCTGGTGCTGCGGCCGGCCGCCGACGTTGAAATCGCGGCCGGCGACGTGCCCGAGCTCGGGATCGGCAGCGGCATCAGCGCCGCCGAGCTGGGGCTCCGGCTGCGCTACGAGGTGGCCCCGGAGCTTGCGCCGTATGCCGGCGTCGAGTGGCAGCGAAAATTCGGCGCAACCGCCGATTTGGCGCGGCTCGCCGGGGAAGTCACCAACGACCTGCGCCTGGTGGCCGGGGTGAAGTTCTGGTTTTGATCCCCGGGCTGTGTCACATTTGCAGCCGCAAGCAACTGGCTTGTCTATGTGCGGCGTTCGGGCATGAACGCCACAGGTAACAGGGGGAACGCTCATGAAGTGCCGCGGAATCATTGGCAGGGTCAAGGCTCTCGCCCGGGTCTCTTTGTGCGCCGCCGCCGCGGCGTTTCTTGCGCTGGGTGTTGAAGCCCTCTCGGGCATGCTGCCGATCGCGCACGCGCAGGCCGAGGTCGAGGAGATCATCGTCACGGCGACGAAGCGCGAGTCGACCGTCCAGGAGGTGCCATTCTCCATCAACGTCCAGTCGCAGGAAGACATCCAGCGTTCCGGCGCGGTGACCCTGGAGCAACTGTCGCGCAACATCGCGGGGCTCACGATCCAGAACCTCGGACCCGGCCAGAGCCAGGTTGCCATCCGCGGC
>DASSBS010000074.1:0-17805 GCA_035698445.1 Woeseiaceae bacterium | reverse complement strand
CGCCCCGGCACCTTGGGGGCAGGCACCTTGGGGGCAGGCACCTTGGGGGCAGGCACCTTGGGGGCAGGCACCTTGGGGGCAGGCACCTTGGGGGCACCGTGGGGGACGAATGATCGATTTACGCTGGGTCGTTGCATTGCTGGCGGTCGCCGCGCTCGCGATGCAGGTGGAGCTCTGGTTTTCCGACGACGGTTATCGCAAGACCCGCGATCTCCGGCAGACGGTCGCGGAACAGCGCGCCGAGAACGAAGAGCTGCGCGAGCGCAACGCCGCCCTCGACGCTGAGGTGATCAACCTGAAAACCGGCCTCGAAGCCGCCGAAGAACGCGCCCGCACCGACCTCGGATTGATCGGCGAAAGCGAAACCTTCTACCAGGTCGTCCCCGCAAGCGACTGATTGCCCTGCAGGAGCCCGTCTTACGGGCGACGCGGCGTCGGAATCCTGTCGCCCGTGAGACGGGCTCCTACAGCTCGGGCGTCTCAGCCCTTCCTCAGCAGCACGTACAGCGCGCCCGTGCCGCCGTCGACCTGGCGCGCGGACACGAACGCCAGCACGCCGTCCCATTGCCGCAGCCAGTGGTCTACCTTGCGTTTCAGCACCGGGCCGCGCGTGCCGGAGCCCAACCCCTTGCCGTGCACGACGCGCACGCAGGTGTAGCCGCGCCTACGGGCATCGTCGAGGAAATCGCGAAGGTTGCCGCGCGCTTCCGCCACGGTCATGCCGTGCAGGTCCGTCGCCGCCTGGACGCTGAAGCCGCCCCGCGCCAGCCGGCGCATCGTTTTCCGGCCGACCGACGAGCGGTGAAAGCGGAGCCCGTCGCCGTTCTCGGCCTCGGCGTGCTCCAGATCGAAATTCAGCGAGTCCGCGAGCACCTGCCGCTCGTCCGCCCGCCGGGAGCGCGCGATCGCCTTGCGCTGCGGCCGTAACGGCGGGACGACGTCGATCTTCAGGGGCCGGGCTTCGGCCATGAGCTTGCGGAACAGGGAAGCGTCGTCTTCCGTGGCTTCGCGGCGCGGCGGATCCGGTTTTTGCCTGCCTGCCACGGATGCAACCCCCCCTTCTATGGACAATCGACGCGCGGCGCGGAATTGGATGCCGGCGCTATGGCGGCATGCAAACATTGAGTATAGTGACCGCCGCGCGAGGGTTCGAGGGATCGAGGCACGGAATTGAAAATTCTGGTGAGTAACGACGACGGTTACCTCGCAACCGGCATCAACGCGCTGGCCCGGGCATTGTCTCGGGTCGCGGACATCGTCGTCGTCGCGCCGGACCGCAACCACAGCGGTGCGAGCAACTCGCTGACGCTGCACACGCCGCTCCGGATCCACGAGGTGGAAGAAAATCGCTATTTCGTGAACGGCACGCCGTCCGATTGCGTGCACCTCGCGCTCTCCGGCTTCCTCGATTTCGACCCGGATATCGTCGTCTCCGGCGTCAACCACGGCGCGAACCTCGGCGACGACGTGATCTACTCGGGCACCGTGGCGGCGGCGATGGAGGGCCGCTACCTCGGTTTTCCCGCCATCGCGGTGTCGCTGGCCGGGAATCGCTGCACGCATTTCGAGACGGGAGCCCGGGTCGCTTGCGAGCTGATCGCGCGGCTGCAGAAGCATCCGCTGCCCAGTGACGTCATTCTGAACGTGAATGTCCCCGACCGCCCGTACGAGGAACTGACCGGCATCACCGCCGCCCGGCTCGGCTTCCGCCATCGCTCGGAACCGCTGGTGCGGACCCGGGACCCGCACGGCCGTACGATCTACTGGATCGGCCCCGCCGGCACGGGCCAGGACGCCGGGCCCGGCACGGATTTCGAGGCGGTGGAAAAGGGCGCGGTGGCCGTAACGCCGCTCAAGGTCGACCTGACGCGGCACGAGGCCGTGCCGACGATCGCGGAGTGGCTCAACCAGTGATTGAGCGTAACGGGCGGACCGGGATCGGCATGACCTCCGCTCGCACCCGCGACCGACTGGTAAAGCGCTTGCAGGCGCAGGGTATCCGGTCGTCCGCGGTGCTCGAGCGGATCCGCAGCGTCCCGCGGCACCTGTTCGTGGACGAGGCGCTCGCGAGCCGGGCGTACGAGGACACGGCGTTGCCGATCGGCCTGGGGCAGACCATCAGCCAGCCCTTCGTCGTGGCGCGCATGACGGAAAGCCTGCTCGAGGACTTCCTGCCCGCGCGCGTGCTGGAGATCGGTACCGGCTGCGGCTACCAGACGGCCGTGCTCGCGCCGCTGGTCGGCAAGGTGTTCACCGTGGAAAGAATCCCGGAACTGCTGCGCAAGGCCCAGCAGCGCCTGCACCGGCTCGATCTGTACAATGTGCAGTACCGCCGGGGCGATGGCTGGGAGGGCTGGCCGAAGTACAGCCCGTACGAGGGCATCCTCGTCGCCGCGGCCGCGCCGGAGCTGCCGCAGAAGCTGCTGGAGCAGCTCGCGCCCGGCGGACGGATGGTGATCCCGATCGGCCCGGCGGGCCGGCAGCAGCTCACCCGCATCGTGCGGGAAGACGACCACTTCAGCCAGACGCCGCTCGGCGGCGTCAGTTTCGTGCCACTCGTGCGGGGGCCATGAGCCGGTGATCATCGAATATCGAATCGCCGCATTCGCGTCCCCCGCGACCCGGCCGGGACGCGCCTGACCGTGCGCATCTTCGAGCCGCTGTACGAGCGCGTGCTGTCGTGGTCGCGGCACCCGCACGCGGAACGCTATCTCGCGGCGCTCTCGTTCGCGGAGTCGTCCTTCTTCCCGATCCCGCCCGACGTGATGCTGGCACCGATGTGCCTGGCCGAGCGCCGCAAGGCCTGGCGTTTCGCCACGCTCACGACGGTGACTTCCGTCCTCGGCGGCATCGCGGGCTACCTGATCGGCTATTTCCTGTTCGAGCTCATCGAGCCCTGGCTCAGAACGACCCATTACTGGCCGGGCTACCTGGAAGCGCGCGCGTGGTTCGACGACTGGGGCGTGATCGCGGTGTTCGTCGCCGGTTTCTCGCCGATACCCTACAAGGTTTTCACCATTGCCGCCGGCGCGGCCGTCCTGACGTTCCCGGGGTTTCTCATCGCGTCGCTGATCGGCCGCGGCGGGCGCTTCTACCTGGTCGCGGGCCTGATCGTCGCCGGCGGTGAACGCATGGCGGGCATGCTGCCGAGGTACGTCGAACGCATCGGCTGGGCGACGGTGGTTATCGTCGTGGCCCTGACGGCCTGGCTTACCATGAGGGAATGACGGGGTTTTCCGCCACTAACCGTCTCCGCCCGGCTTTTTTCCGGAGCACGGCGATCGTGCTGGCAGCGGCGCTCATTGCCGCCGGGTGCGGCACGGCACCCCGTGTCGAGCGGATGCGCGATTATCACATCGTCCGTTCGGGCGAAACGCTGTTCACGATCGCATGGCGCTACGGCAAGGACTATCGCGATCTCGCGCGCTGGAACGATCTCGGTGACGGCTCGTTGATCTACCCCGGGCAACTCATCAAGCTCTATCCGCCGCCGGGCGGCGCGGAGCGGGCGCCGCCGCGTGCTTCGCCCGCTGAGCGCAGCCCGGCGAAGACGCCGGCGCGCGAGCTGCCGGAGCTCCCGTCCGAGCCGCCGCCGGCCTGGGCATGGCCGACGGACGGTTCGGTGGTCGTCGGCTTCGGGCAACGCCCCGGGACCGGCACGGGTGTCCTGATCAGCGGGACAAGCGGCCAGCCGGTGCGCGCCGCGGCAGCCGGGCGCGTGGTCTATTCGGGCAGTGGACTAATCGGTTACGGACAGCTTATCATCGTGAAGCACAACGACACCTACCTCAGTGCCTACGGGTACAACGCGTCGTTGCTGGTACAAGAGGGCGAATCCGTCAGACAAGGCCAGCGCATTGCGACGATGGGTGAGGGACCGGGACGCGAGCCGCGACTGCACTTCGAGATCAGGCAGAACGGCAAACCGGTAGACCCGCGACAGTTCCTGCCGCCACGGTAGATCGGCTGTCCCGCACCAGGTCGCGCAGCAGTACATCGGCATCATCAGGCCGCCACCGCGGCCAGCCACACGCCAGGTCGGCCAGCCACTCGGCACTGAAGACACCCCCGCCGAAATCGCCGCCGCAACCAGGCCGGCGGACGCTCTTAAAGTCGACTGTGATTCCCCGCGGGACCCGCGCGTCTCGCGCTTGCGGGCATCGGGCCCTGCAGGAACCAAAGGAGCCAGAGAGTGAGCGCTGTAATTCATGAAAGATTCGCGCGCCGCGGGGCCGAGCCGAATTCGCGGCGCCCCGCGCCCCGTCGTATCGAATCGGCCGCGGAGGAGGCCTCCGGGCGCATTGACGACTCGGCGATGCCGGCGGCCGCGACGCTCGACGTGACGCGGCTGTACCTGAACGAGATCGGTGCGTCGCGGCTGCTGACCGCCGCGGAAGAGGTGATGTTCGCGCGCCGCATCCGGCAGGGTGACGAGGCCGCGCGCCAACGGATGATCGAAAGCAACCTGCGGCTGGTGGTCAAGATCGCGCGGCGTTACATCGACCGCGGGCTGCCGCTGCTCGACCTGATCGAGGAGGGCAATCTGGGGCTCATCCACGCGGTCAAGAAATTCGATCCGGAGCGCGGCTTCCGCTTTTCGACCTACGCGACGTGGTGGATCCGCCAGACCATCGAGCGCGCCATCATGAACCAGTCGCGCACGGTGCGGCTGCCGATCCACGTCATCAAGGACATCAATAGCTGCCTGCGCGCGGCACGAGCCCTCCGGCAGGAGAATGACAAGGTGCCGTCCGTCGCCAACATCGCCGAGTACCTCAACAAGGACCCGCTCGATGTCGAAAGGCTGATGTCGCTGCACGAGCGGGTGACAATCGGTTCGGGCGGTGATGACGAACGCGGCCTGCTCGAAACGCTGGCCGCGCACCACAATGCCGAGCCCGTGACCTGCGTCCAGCAGGAACACGTCAACGCGATCGTCGACTCATGGGTGATGAAGCTGACGGACAAGCAACGCGCCGTGGTCGAACGGCGCTTCGGCCTGCACGGCTACCGGCGGCTGACGCTGGAAGAAATCGGCTGTGAAATCGGCGTGACGCGCGAGCGCGTGCGCCAGATCCAGCTCGATGCCCTGCGGAACCTGAAAGAAATGATGCAGAGCGAAGGCATCGAAGGGGCATCGCTGCTGGATTGAGAATTTCGCTGGAGTGTAGACAGTGTAGGAGCCCGTCTCACGGGCGACACGATGGCTACCGCCGTGGCGCCCGTGAGACGGGCTCCTGCAGGAGCAGCACCGCCGCGGCGCGGCGCTCTTCCTGCACCAGGATGTTGAAGGTGCGGCAGGCAGCAGGGGTCGTCATCGCCTCGAAACCGATGCCACGGCGAGCCATGGCGAACACGAGCTCGCGCGGCGGCACCACCGATGCCCAACCGGTCCCGAGCACGATAACTTCCGGCTCGAGGGCGAGAAGGCTCGCAAAATCGTCTTCCTCGAGCTGTGCTACGTCGCCCGACGGCCAGTCCAGGATCTCGCGGTCCGGCGTGATCACGACGTCCTGCCGGATCGTGCGGTCTCCAATGCGCACCTCGCCCGGCTCGACGCGACGCACCGTGACGGATGAATTCGGCTCCCTGGCGATCTGCATCGTTGATTCCTTACCTTTGGGTCGAACCGCAGTTTCCTCGAATACGGTCGAGCACCTTGGGCCGGTGGCGGGGGAAACTGCGGTTCGGCCCCGCGACCGGTCCATTTTCCCGGTTGCACTTCGACAAGGATAGTGAAGAATGGTGCGCGTGAGGGGGAGGCGGCGCTGAAGCACGACGAACGACACGCGATTGTGGCGCTGGCCGCGGATCCGTCCCGGACGGCCGCGATGCCGGAGCGCCGCTGGCTCGCGCGGGCGCGCCTGCACCGCCGTAACCGGCGCGAAGACTTCCTGCCGCGCATCCTGGACGCGCTGTCCCTGCCGCCGCCGGACGGCGGGCTGGCCGCCTGCCGTTTCCGGGACTGGAGCGGCGAGCCGCCGCAAGGCTGGGTGGCGGCCGCCGACCCGGTATACCTGGAGACGCGCGCGAATCACCTGCGGCTGCGCGCGTTTCCCGCCAGCGAGCTGCCGGCTGACGAGGTGCGCGACATTTTCGAGCTGCTGCAGGAACGGCTCGGCGAAACACAGCCGCGGACGTTCACCGCCGCCGGCGCGACCGGCTACCTGCGGCTTGCGACGCCGATCGCCACGGCAGCGGTTTCACCGGCCGTGGCGGACGGAGCGTCGCCGGAATGGTTCCTGCCACAGGGGCCCGCGGCCGCCGGCCACGACCGGTGGCACAGCGAGGTCCAGATGTGCCTTTACGATGCGTCCGTCAACCAGCGGCGGATGCGCTCGGGACGACTCCCGATCAACGGGCTGTGGTTCTGGGGCGGCGGTGAGGCGCCGCCGCCCGCCCGGCGGACTTTGCCGGTGCTGTTCGGGGCCGATCCGGTGGTCCGCGGCTACTGGCACGGCTCGCTGGCGCGGGCGGAAGCGTGGCCCGGCAACTTCAGCGCGTGCGCGGACGGCGCCGGCGGCGGATTCGTCGCGGTGGTTCCCGGGACGCCGGAACCGGCGTCGGCCCTTGCGGAGCTTCGCCGCCTGCTGGCACGCGGCAGGATCCGGCGATTGTCCCTGCTGTTCCCCGGCGGGCTTTCCGCGGAGCTCCGCCGCAGTGACCGCTTGCGCTTCTGGCGGCGGCCCGCCGACGGGCCTGCGGAAGGCGGCGAGCCGTGAGCGTGGCGCCGCCGCGCGCGGCCCGGCCGGTGAGGCGCCGCGCGGCACCGGATGCTTCCACAGGAGCGGCCCTGGCGGGGGTCGATCCGGTGCTCGCCGCCCTCTACGCCGCGCGCGGGATCACGGATGCCGCGCAACTCGACTACAGCTTGCAGCAGCTCGCGCCGGTCGGCACCTTGAGCGGCCTGCGCGAAGCCGTCGAGCTGCTGCTTGCGCACCGGCAGCGGCGCATCGTGGTCATCGGCGATTTCGACGCCGACGGCGCTACCAGCACCGCGCTCGTCCTCCGCTGCTTGCGCGGCTTCGCGTTTGCCGACGTCGATTACCGGGTGCCCAACCGCTTCGACTACGGTTACGGCCTGACGCCGGAAATCGTCCGCGTCGCGCACGCATCCGGGCCGTCGCTGCTGCTCACCGTCGACAATGGCATCTCGAGCATCGAGGGCGTGGCGGAGGCACACCGGTTGGGGATGGCCGTGCTGATCACCGATCATCACCTGCCGGGCCGGCAGGTGCCGGATGCGGACGCGATCGTGAATCCGCATGTCCGCGCGTCGACCGGCGCTGCCGCCGCGGCGTCGTTCGCGAGCCCGCACCTCGCCGGCGTCGGCGTCGCGTTCTACCTGATGGCCGCGCTCGGGCGCGCGTTGCAGGAGCGGGGCCGCGAGGATGCGGCAAAGGTGCCCGCGCGCTACCTCGACCTCGTGGCGCTCGGCACGGTTGCCGACGTCGTCAGCCTCGATCACAACAACCGCATCCTGGTCGCGCAGGGCCTCGCGCGCATCCGGTCCGGCCGCTCGGTGCCCGGGATCGGCGCGCTGCTGCGCTGCGCGGGGCGCGATCCCGCGCGTGCCGGCAGTGCGGATCTCGGTTTCGCGGCGGCGCCGCGCCTCAATGCCGCCGGGCGGCTCGATGACATGGCGGCCGGCATCGAGTGCCTGCTTACCGACGATCCCGCGGAAGCGGCGCGGATGGCCGCGGAACTGGATGGCATCAACAGCGCGCGCCGCGAGATCGAAGAGGGCATGCGGCGTGAGGCATTCGCGTTCGTCGATGCCATGAGCGCGCGCGCGCTGCCGGACTGCGTCTGCGTGTTCGAACCGTCCTGGCACCAGGGCATCGTCGGCCTCGTCGCGGCCCGCGTGCGCGAGCGCTGTCATCGGCCCGCGATCGCATTCGCCCGCGAGCAGCCCGGGGTGCTCAAGGGCTCCGCGCGTTCCGTCCCGGGCGTGCACATTCGCGACCTGCTCGAAGCGGTGTCCACGGCCGTGCCGGGGCTCGTTGCCAAATTCGGCGGCCATGCGATGGCGGCGGGTTTGAGTCTCGCGGAGGAGCGGCTCGAAGCATTCTCGCGCGCGGTTTGCGAGCAACTGCCGCGGCTGTACCCGAAGGCGGACTTCAGCGGCGCCATCGTTACCGACGGGCCGCTGCCCGCGGCCTCCCTGAACCTGCCGTTTGCGCGTGCGCTGCGGGCAGCCGGTCCCTGGGGTGCGGGCTTTCCGGAGCCCCTGTGGAGCGGCGATTTCGAGCTCGTCGAGCAGCGCACGGTGGGCGAGAGCCACCTGAAGCTCAGGGTCCGGCCGGCCGACGGCGGCCCGACGCTGGATGCGATCGCCTTCCACCGGGCCGGAACCGCCTGGCGGGGCAAGCTGCGGCTCGTCTTCCGGCTCGACGTGAACGAATGGCGCGGCACGGAGACGCCGCAGCTCGTCGTGGAGCAGATCACCGCATTGTAGGAGCGCGTAGCGCCGTGGATGGCGGGAATGCAGAACAGGCAGGAGCGTTCATCTGCCATTCCGCGCGATGCCACGGTCGTTGCGTCATAAATGGGGACTGTCCCCATTACCGGTGGCGGTCGTACCTGACGGGGCGGTCGGGTGCGGTAATGGGGACAGTCCCCGGCGTGGTAACATCCCGCGTTTTTCGCCCGCAGCAGTCGCATGGAACCGAACCAGATCAGGCAGCAGATCGCCGACCTCGCCGAGCGCGTCACCGCGCTGAGGAGGTATCTTTGACTTCGATACGCGCGCGGAGCGCCTGACCGAAGTCGAGCGCGAGCTCGAGCAACCGGGGGTGTGGAACGATCCCGAGCGGGCGCAGACGCTGGGCCGCGAGCGCTCCCAACTCGAAAAAGTCGTCACCGGGCTCGCGCAACTGACCTCGGGCCTCGCGGACGCCGGGGAGTTGCTGGATCTCGCGACCGAGGAGAACGACAGCGGCACGATCGCCGAGCTCGCCTCCGACGTCGCCGGCTACGAGCAGCGCGTCGAGGAGCTCGAGTTCCATCGCATGTTCAGCGGCGAGATGGACGCGGCCAACGCGTTCCTCGACATCCAGTCCGGCGCCGGCGGCACCGAGGCGCAGGACTGGGCGGAAATGCTGCTGCGCATGTACCTGCGCTGGGCGGAGGACCACGGGTTCGAGGCCGAGGTGATCGAGGCATCGGCGGGCGAAGTTGCCGGGATCAAGAGCGCGACCCTGCGTATCAGCGGCGAGTACGCCTACGGCTGGCTGCGGACCGAAACCGGGGTGCACCGCCTCGTGCGCAAATCGCCGTTCGATTCGGGGAACCGGCGCCACACGTCGTTCGCCAGCGTCTTCGTCTCGCCGGAAGTGGATGACGAGATCGACATCGAGATCGACCCGTCCGACCTGCGCATCGACGTCTACCGCGCGAGCGGCGCCGGCGGGCAGCACGTCAACCGCACCGAGTCCGCCGTGCGCATCACGCACCTGCCGACCGACGTCGTCGTGCAATGCCAGAACGATCGCTCGCAGCACAAGAACAAGGCCACCGCGATGAAGCAGCTCAAGGCGAAGCTCTACGAGCTCGAGCTGCAGAACCGGCGCGCGAAAGCCGCGCTGGTCGAGGACAGCAAGGCCGACGTCGGCTGGGGAAGTCAGATAAGATCGTACGTACTGGACCAGAGCCGGATCAAGGATCTCAGGACCGGCGTCGAGACCGGCAACACGCAGGCGGTGCTCGACGGCGGACTCGACCGCTTCATCGAAGCGAGCCTGAAGCAGGGCCTGTAACGCAGCCGGTGCCGGGGCACCGACGAGAGAGAACAGTGAACGACGGCAGGGATAACAAAGAGGAAAGCGCACTCATCGCCGAGCGACGGCGCAAGCTCGCGGCCGGCCGGACGAAGGGCAACGCGTTCCCGAACGATTTCCGCCGCAACGCCCTGGCGGAGGAATTGCACGTCACCTACGGCGCGCACGAGGACGAGCACCTGCGGGAAGACCGGGTGCAGGTGCGTGTCGCCGGGCGCATGATGGCGAAACGCGTCATGGGTAAGGGCAGTTTCGTCAAGCTGCAGGACCGGACCGGGCAGCTCCAGGTGCGCCTCGAACGCGACCGCCTGCCGGAAGGCCGCTACCAGGAGTTCAAGAAGTGGGACGTCGGCGACATCGTGGGCGCCACGGGCACGCTCTTCAAGACGCAAACCGGCGAGCTCACGGTCATGGCGGAGGAGGTCCGGTTGCTGACCAAATCCCTGCGGCCGCTGCCGGAAAAATTCCACGGCCTTACCGACCAGGAGATACGTTACCGGCAGCGCTATGTCGACCTGATCGTGAACGAGGAGAGCCGCGAGGTGTTCCGCACGCGGGCGCGCGTCGTGGCGTACATCCGCGCCTTTCTCGAATCGCAGGATTTCCTCGAAGTCGAGACACCGATGATGCAGACGATCGCCGGCGGCGCGCTCGCCCGACCGTTCGCGACCTATCACAACGCGCTCGACATGCCGCTCTTCCTGCGCATCGCGCCGGAGCTCTACCTGAAGCGCCTCATTGTCGGCGGCTTCGAGCGCGTGTACGAGATCAACCGCAACTTCCGGAACGAAGGCGTCTCGACCCAGCACAATCCCGAGTTCACGATGCTCGAGCTCTATCGCGCCTTTGCCGGCTTCGAGGAGATCATGGAAATGCTCGAAGCTTTGCTGACGGGGATGTGCCAGGCCGTGCTCGGCCGCACGTCGCTCCGTTACCAGGACGAGGAGTACGAGCTCTCGAAGCCGTTCGAGCGCCGGACGCTCGAAAGCGCCATTCTCGAGTTCAATCCCGGGCTCGACGGTAATCGGCTGCGGGATCGCGAGTACCTGCGCGGTATTGCCGACGATCTCGGCATCCCCGTGCACGAGAATTACGGCGCGGGCAAGCTGCAGATGGAGATCTTCGAGAAGACCGCCGAGTCGAAGCTCCGCGCGCCGACGTTCGTGACCGCTTACCCGACCGAGGTTTCGCCGCTCTCGCGCCGCAACGACGACGACCCGTTCATCACCGACCGTTTCGAGCTTTTCATCGCCGGCCGCGAGATCGCCAACGGCTTTTCGGAGCTGAACGACCCCGAAGAGCAGGCCGACCGGTTCCACGCGCAGGCCGCCAGCCGGAGCGCCGGGGACGAGGAGGCGATGCTCTTCGATGCGGATTACATTCGCGCGCTGGAGTACGGCATGCCGCCGACCGGCGGCCTCGGCGTCGGCATCGATCGCCTCGTGATGCTCTTCACCGATTCCCCCTCCATCCGCGACGTCCTCCTGTTCCCGCACATGCGCCCGGAAGCTTCCGGCTAACCGGCGGACTCGCAGCGCGCCTTGCAGGAGCCGGTCCCACGGGCGACAAGAACCCGCACCGCCGCTGTCGCCCGTGGGACGGGCTCCTACGAGTCGGCGTTCTGCTGTTGCGCGGCCGCATAAGGCAGCCGGACGGGTGAGGCTTGCTCGCCGTTCAGTATCAGTGGCTGCTCCTGAAGTTCCGACGGCACGACGGCGAGAAGATCGGGCCCGGCGGCGTTCAGGACTTCGCCGACTTCGCGATCGTCATGCATCAGCCGATCACCGACTGCCGCTTCGCCATCGGCCAACCGATAGTGCAGCAGGCGGCGTTTGGTCCGGCCGCGGTATTCGGTGCGGGCGACAATCTCCTGGCCGGTGTAGCAGCCCTTGCTGAAGCTGACGGCGCCGAGGAGGTCGAGGTTCAGCATGTGCGGCGTGTATTGCTCGGTCGTGGCGGCGGTGACGGTCGGGATGCCGGCGGCGATCAGCGCCCTTTGCCAATCCGGGATGCCGAGCGGAGCTTCCAGTTCCAGGCCGGCGAGGCCGGCCCGGGAGCCGTAGAGCTCGACGCAGCGGGCCGGCCCGCCGAGCTCGAAAGCCACGATGCCGTCGGCGCGGCGGCAGGCGCCGCGGGTCTCGTCGGGAAGCAGGTCACGGGCCGCGAGGGTGTCGAGGTCCCCGGCGGTGGCAACGGCCATCGCCTGCAGATCGTCGGCGAGCCGGATCGCGGCTCTTGCGCGCAGGCGGTAGAGGAGCAACCGCTTCAGCACCGGCTCGGCGAGCTCCGCGGGCAGGGCGAGGCCAAACCCGTCATCCAGCGACAGCGCCCTCAGCACGCTGATGACGCGGCCTTGCGGGTTGCACCAGGCCGCGAGCGACGCGCACCGTCCGCCGATCTTGCCGATATCCTGCGTCAACTGGCCTTGCAGGAACGACGCGGCGTCCTCGCCTTTCACTTGTACCAGTCGGAACAATCGCTCTTCCCTCGGGCCGTCAACACCGGGCCAGCCTGCACGATCAGGCGCAGTCTGGCATACTCTCGCCCTGCTTTGCATGCTTCTACCCGAGGGTAACTCCCCGATGGACAATCGCCAGCGGCCGATGTCACCGCACCTGTTCATCTATCGCTGGCCGATGACGATGACGGTATCGATCCTGCACCGGATCACGGGCGTCATGCTGTCGCTGGGGCTGATCGTGCTGGTCGCCTGGCTCGCTTCCGTAGCGGCGGGAGCCGAGTCCTACGCGCGCTTCGGCGGCATCATGGACTCCGTCATCGGCCGTATTTTTCTCGTCCTCTGGACCGCGGCGCTGTTCTTCCACCTCGCGAACGGCGTGCGGCACCTGTTCTGGGACGTCGGGCTCGGATTCGAAATTCCCCAGGCGAACGCCACCGGCTGGACCGTCATCGCGAGCACCGTCGTGCTGACGCTGGCGTACTGGCTGGCTCTGTAGCCCATGGGCCTGCGTACTCCCCTGGGCCGGGTTCTGGGCCATGGCGCCGCGCACGCGGGCACGGAGCACTGGTGGTCGCAGCGCCTCTCGGCCGTCGCGCTGCTCGTGCTCGGCATCTGGTTCCTCATCTCGCTGCTGCTGCTGCCGGGCTTCTCCTTCGATACGGTCCACGCGTGGCTGGCGCGCCCGTGGAACGCCGTCCCGGTCATGCTCCTCGCCGGCACCATGGCATGGCACTCGAGCTTGGGCGTGCAGGTCGTGATCGAAGACTACGTGCACCAGCCGTTCATCCGGATCGTCTCGCTCATCCTGTCGAAATTCGCGCACGTGGTGCTCGCGGCGGTCGCGCTGTTCGCCGTGGTGCTGATTGCCCTCGGAAACGGCTCGTGAGCAAGTTCGATTTCATCGACCACAGCCATGACGTGATCGTGGTCGGCGCCGGCGGCGCGGGCCTGAGGACGACGCTCGGACTCGCGGAAGCGCAATTCAGCACCGCCTGCATCACGAAGGTCTTCCCGACGCGCAGCCACACGGTGGCCGCGCAGGGCGGCATCAGCGCCGCGCTCGGCAACATGGGCGAGGACGACTGGCGCTGGCACATGTACGACACCGTCAAAGGCTCGGACTGGCTCGGCGACCAGGACGCGATCGAGTACATGTGCAAGGAAGCGCCGGAGTCGGTCATCGAGCTCGAGCATTACGGGCTGCCGTTTTCGCGCACGGATGACGGGCGCATCTACCAGCGGCCCTTCGGCGGCATGACCACGCACTTCGGCGAGGGCACCGCCCAGCGTACCTGCGCCGCCGCCGATCGCACCGGTCACGCCATGCTGCACACGCTGTACCAGCAGGCGCTGAAGCACCACGCGGAGTTCTACATCGAGTACTTCGCGCTCGACCTGATCATGGAAGACGGCGTGTGCCGGGGCGTGACCGCGATCAATCTCGAGGACGGCCGGCTGCACCGCTTCCGCTCGCACCGGGTGATTCTCGCAACCGGCGGCTACGGGCGTGCGTATTTCTCCTGCACTTCCGCGCACACCTGCACCGGCGACGGCAACGGCATGGTGCTGCGCGCCGGCCTCCCGCTGCAGGACATGGAGTTCGTGCAGTTTCACCCCACCGGCATCTACGGACCCGGGATGCTCATCACCGAGGGGGCGCGGGGCGAGGGCGGCTATCTCACGAATTCCGACGGCGAGCGCTTCATGGAACGCTACGCGCCGAATGCCAAGGACCTCGCGTCGCGCGACGTCGTCAGCCGCGCGATGACCATCGAGATCCGGGAAGGCCGCGGAGTCGGCCCGGAGAAGGACCATATTCACCTGCATCTCGAACACCTGGGGACGGGGGTGATCGAGGAGCGGCTGCCCGGCATCGCGGAGACGGCGCGTATTTTTGCCGCGGTCGACGTGACCAAAGCCCCGATCCCGGTGCTGCCGACGGTGCACTACAACATGGGCGGCATCCCAGCCAATTACCACGGGCAGGTCGTGACGTCGCAGGACGGCCATCCCGAAACGCCCGTGCCGGGCCTGATGGCCGTCGGCGAAGCGGCCTGCGTGTCCGTGCACGGCGCGAACCGGCTCGGTTCGAACTCGCTCCTCGACCTCGTCGTCTTCGGCCGCGCGGCGGCCCGGCATTGCGCCGAGACCCTGTCCCCCGGCGCGCGGCACCGCGGGCTCGGCCCCGATGCCGGTCAATCGAGCGCGGCGCGCCTGCAACGGCTGCTGAACGCCGACGGCTCCCGCCCCACCGCCGAGATCCGCCTCGAGATGCAGAAGATCATGCAGGACCACGCCGCGGTCTTCCGGACCGGCGAAACGCTGGAGGAGGGCGCGCGGCACTTGCGGCAGACGTACCGCAGTTTCGATGACGTGCACGTCTCCGACCGCTCGCTGGTCTGGAACACGGACCTGATCGAAACCCTGGAGCTCGAAAACCTGCTCCTGAACGCGACCGCCACGATCGAATCGGCGGCCAACCGGCGCGAGAGCCGCGGCGCGCACGCGCGCGAGGACTTCCCGGAGCGCGACGACGCCAACTGGATGAAGCACACCCTGTGCCGGGTGGAACGCCACGGCAGCGTCTCGTTCGATTACCGCCCGGTGCACAGCCAGACCATGACCGACGAAGTCCAACCCATCCCGCCCAAAATCCGCACCTATTAGGAGAGCAGTCAGTGGCCGATTTCTTTTTGCCGGCTAACTCGAAGATCACGAAGGGCAGGCATCACCCCGCCGCGGCAGGTGCGACCAGCGTCCGGCGCTTCTCGGTCTACCGTTACGATCCGGAGAGCGGCGCCAACCCGCGCATGGACACGTACGACGTCGACATGGACAACTGCGGGCCGATGGTTCTCGACGTGCTCATCAAGATCAAGAACGAGATCGACCCGACGCTGACGTTCCGCCGGTCCTGCCGCGAGGGGATCTGCGGCTCCTGCGCCATGAGCATCGACGGCAAGAACACGCTCGCTTGCACGCAGACCGCCGACGGGCTGTCGGACAACGTGAAGGTCTATCCCCTGCCGCACCAGCCCGTGGTCAAGGACCTCGTGCCGGACCTGACGCGCTTTTACGCGCAGTATGCCTCCGTCACGCCGTGGCTGCGGACCCGCACGCCGCCGCCGCCGGATCGCGAGCGCCTGCAGACGAAAGCGGACCAGGAAAAGATCGACATGCCGGCCGCCTGCATCCTCTGTGCCTGCTGCTCGACCGGTTGCCCGAGTTACTGGTGGAACCCCGACCGCTTCCTGGGTCCGGCGGCGCTGCTCTGGGCGTATCGCTGGCTCGCCGACAGCCGCGACGAAGCCACCGGCGAGCGCCTCGACGATCTCGAGGACCCGTACCGCCTGTACCGCTGCCACACGATCATGAACTGCACCCAGACCTGCCCGAAGGGGCTGAACCCGGCGTACGCGATCGCGGAAACCAAGAAGATGCTGGTCGAGCGGAAATATTAAGCCGTGGGAGCGCGTCTCACGGGCCAGATCCCACCGCCGTGTCGCCCGTGAGACGGCTCCTACAGGCATGAGCGACGCCAGGCTGCGTTGGCGATGCCGGCGCGGCATGCGCGAGATGGACGAGCTGCTGGTCGGCTGGTTCGATCGCCATTATGCAAACGCGGCGGAATCTGAAAAGTCGGCGTTCCGCCGACTTTTGGAGCTCCCGGACGCCGAGCTGATCGGTTACTTGTTGGGCGGTTACGCAGCCGCCGACCGGGAGCTGGAACGTGTCATCAGCCGCATACGAAGCGGAACTCGTACCGCATGATCGTCTGCGTGCCGGGCTGCTCGCGTTTGCTTGTTGCAGCCTGCTGGCCGGCGCTTTGCTCATCTTGCTGTTACCGGTAGTGGCGCCGCTCAAAGCGGCGCTCGGATGCACCTGGTTGCTCGCCGGGGTTGCCGAGGCCGCCGCGTTCAGGCGCGGCATGTTGCGCATAGACCGAATACGCATACGGAGCGACGGCCGCGTGCTGGCCGTCGGCCGCACGGGCGCCCTGCAGCCGCTTGCGCTCATGCCGGGCAGCGTCGTGCTCGACCGCATGGCCTGGCTTCGGCTGCGCTTCGAGGACGGCCTCCGCTGCGGTGAATTGCTGGCCGGCAATGCGGCTGAAAACGAGCAATGGCGCCGCCTGCTGGTGATCTGGCGGCAGCGCCGGCTCTTTGGCGGCACTCCGGTAAGCTGATAACATTCGCGGCACCGTGGATATCCACTACCGCTATCATTTGCGGTCCCCGGCAGCCCGCCGGAACCGGTTCACATTCCTCGAAAAGGTGCCAGCCATCGACGCGGACAGGCGAGAACTTATCCTTGAGCGGCCTGTCTATTGCGGTGTCGGTCGGGGCGCCGGTCGCGTGCACCACTCGCTGAGTGGGGTCTGCCCGCATGGCTGCTGATTCGACCGATGCCCAACTGGTCCGGCGTGTCCAGAAGGGCGACAAGGGTGCTTTCGACCTACTGGTTCTGAAATATCAGCACAAGATCGTCAATCTGGTAATGCGTTATGTGCGGGACCCGGACCAGGCTCTGGACATCACTCAGGAAGCGTTCCTCAAGGCATACCGGGCGCTGCCGCGGTTCCGCGGCGAAAGCGCCTTTTACACCTGGCTTTACAGGATTGCAGTGAACACGGCGAAGAACCACCTGGCCGCGCAGCGCCGACGTCCGATGGACGTCGAGCTCGACATGCAGGACCCGGAGCAGTTCGATCTGCATGCCAAGCTGCGCGAAACGGACACGCCGGAAGGCGTGACCCTGAGCCGTGAGCTGCACGAGACAGTGGAACGCGCCATCGACGCGCTGCCCGACGACCTGCGCACCGCGATCGTCTTGCGTGAGCTGGACGGCATGAGTTACGAAGAAATCGCGCAGACAATGGATTGTCCCGTCGGCACCGTGCGTTCGCGCATCTTCCGCGCGCGTGATGCCATCGGCAAAAAAATCGGCAACCTCGTAGACCACAAAAGAATATGATCGCGCCCTGGTGACTTTATGAATGACGCCCTGAGAATGCAGGTGTCCGCCTTTGTCGACGGAGAGCTGCCGGAGAACGAAACCGAGCTCCTGTTGCGCCGACTGAGCCAGGATCCCGCCTTGCGTCAGCTCGTCGCCGAGTATCTGTCGCTCGGACGGGTGATCCGGCGCGAGCGCGAGATTCCGGGCATGGGCGAGCTGCGGGGGCGCATTGCCCGCACGCTCGGGGAAGAGCCGGCGATCGAAATCCAGCCGCCCAGCGAGCCGCGCCGTCTGCATTGGCTGAAACCCGTGGGCGGGCTCGCGATCGCGGCCTCCGTCGCGGCGCTCGCCGTGGTCGGCCTGCGCAGCATGGAGGCGCCGCCTGGCGCCCCTCGCGAGACGATGCAGGCCGCCGCACCCGCGGCCGCCTATACGCAGCCGCGCCCCGAGGAGGCGGCGGCCCGGCAGCAGCCGAGCGACATGCTCATGCAGTATTACCTGCGCCACGGCGAAACTTCCGCGGATCTCGGCCCGAATGGTATTCTTACCCGGCTCGTGACGCTCGAGCTGCGTCACGGCGAATTGCAGGAAGTCGAGCCGACCCGCACG
>DASSBS010000073.1:0-12634 GCA_035698445.1 Woeseiaceae bacterium | reverse complement strand
GTAGATGCGCTGCGCGTGGTCGAGGTGCTCCAGCACCGCGGCGCGTTCGGCCGGGGTGTTGTAGTCGGGGTGATTCGCCGCCGATTCGCGGATGCGTTCGATCCAGGCGATGAAGTATTCGGCGTCCTCCGCCGAGCGCGGGCGTTCGCCGCCGACCGTGACGTAGACCGGGCTGGTCGTCGCATACGGGTACAGGTCGAACACCAGCGGATGCGAGCCTTCGTTCCAGGCGCGCAGCAACAGCCAGCCGCTGCCGTCGACGCGGACGCTACCCTCCAGGTCTGCGCTCGTCGGGTCGTCGAGCTCGATGGAGTCGACGACCTCGCCGTTGTAGACGACCTCCAGATGATCGACCGGCACGATCGAGCGCATGAAGCCGCTGTAGTCGAGCTCGTGCGTGCCCTCGCCGAGCTCGATTTCGGCGCCCGGGCGCTTGCCGGCCACCGCGAAGCCGAGCAGCGGCCCGTTGGTCGCGAGCGAGTGGCCCGCTTTCAGGCCGGCAATCCAGGCATCCCGCCGCGCGGCCGCATCGGCGGCATCCGCCGCCACCGGCACGTACGTGCGGTTGATGCCCACGGGACCGCGCAAGGACGCGTAGTTCGCCATTGCGTCCGTGCCACCGGCCGCCGCGATGCGGAAACCCAGGTTCAGGAGCCGGTACCAGACGGCCGCCGACGCCCGGTGATCGGCGAAGCCGACGACCTCGTAGTAATCGACCTTGCCGAGCGCGACGTCGACCGGCAGCGCGTTCGTGAGGCTCGCGTCCGTTGCCGGGTCCGGCGGCGGCGCGAGAAACGGGTGCACGTAGCCGACCGCCGCGTGCTGCGCGTGCGCCAGGTCGGCCACGGCCGCGTTGTCCGGGTACAGGCTCGCCGCCGCGGTGTAGGGATAGGCGGAGTAGCCGGGAACCAGGATGTGATCGTCGAGCCCGAGCAGGCCCATGTGGCCCCAGTAACTGGAGTGGAACTCCTGTGAATGCAGGAGCGTCACCTCGGCGGTGGATGCGGGGTCCGGTTCCGGCGATGCGTAGGCGATATCCGGGAAGCGCTGCTCCTTGTTCACGATGAGGTTGAACACGAGATCCAGGTCTTCCGCGGCGGCCTGCGCCACCATGTGTTCCGGCGTGTTGCGGTAGGTGCCGCCGTAGTTCATGTGCACGTGCACGTCGGCGCTTTGCCGTTGCTCCCAGTCGTCCGGCAGGTCCAGCGGTTGCAGCTCGACGCGCAAGTCCTCGGTCCGGCCCGCTTCGACCTCGACCGTGTGCTGCTCGACCGCGTTCTCGAGCCCGCGCCAGACCGTGATCTCCGCCGTGCCCGCCGGCAGCGTGATCGTCGCGTCGCCATCCGTGTGAAAATAATGCGTCTCGAATTCCTGGAGCTCGCGATCGAAGCTGTCGTCCGCGTGCATCCAGGCGTCCGCCGGCGCGTACGCGCGCCCATCGGACGCGAGCACGGCGACGCGCGCGGCAACCGGCTCGCCGCTCTCGCCGACGATCTGGAGGGCGACTTGGCCCATCGGCTCCAGCCAGCGCCGTTCCGCGACCTCGATCGTCTCCACCGCGCCGCCGATCACGTTCTGGATCCTGAGCTCGGTATTGCCGGACTCGTTCGCGATGTAGGCGATCTTCGAGCCGTCCGGCGACCAGCGCGGGGAAACGGCGTCGTAATCGCCGTAGGTCAGCGGGAACGGATAGGCGGAGCCGTCGATCGAGGTGGTCCAGATCTGGTGCCACTGCCGGCCGAGATAAGAGGCGTAGACGATGCGCTTGCCGTCGGGCGACCAGTCCGGCCGCGCTTTCCAGGTCGTCTCCTCGTCGCGCACCAGCACCCGCTCGCCGCCGAGCGGATGGCGGTAGATGGCGCCGGTGCCGTAGGGCACCTCCGGGTTGCTTACGTAGAGCAGCGCGTCGCCGTCGGGCGACCAGCTCGGACTCAGCTCGTGGTCGAAGGGGCTGTAGTAATAGCGATCGACCTCGCTCTTGCGTTCCTCGACCAGCGGCTCGGCCGTGAGGGTGTCACCATCGACCCGGCCGACGAACACGTGGAAACGGCCCGTGCCCCGCGTCGAGACGAACGCCAGCCGCTCACCGTCGGGCGACCAGCGCGGCTCGAGGTTCACCGCGCCGCCCTCGGTGAGCGGCGTCACCTCGCCGGACTCGAGCTCCAGCACGTACAGCTCCATCGCGTCGTCCAGGTAACGGACGAATACGACGCGCTCGCCGTCCGGCGACCAGTCGGGCTGGTAATCGTAGCCGGACCCGGCCGTGAGCTGCGTCGCGGTGCCGGAATCGAGCGCCTGCCGCCAGAGGCTGCCCTGCATCGAATAAATAAGCGTCCGCGAATCCGGCGACCAGGTCGCCGACGACGGCCCCGTCGTGAGCTGGGGCAGGTACATCTCGCGGAAGTAATAGTCGTGCGGCACTGCAATCTGTTTCAGGACCGGCGCGCGCTCGGCCAGCGCGAACGGCGCCGCCGCCAGCAGCGCGAGAAAAATCGGGGCCAGGCCCCATGTCCGGTGGAGTCCTCTGTTCGTCGATGAATTCAAGCTGACGCTCCGTTGCGATTCCGGCAGGTTTCGTCCTGCGCACAAAAAGCATGGCCATGGGGTCTCCATGGCCATGCGCACTTATCCTCGACGCGGATCGGGCGGCCGATCAGTCGAAGCTCTGGCCGAAGCGGATGCCGATCGACCGCGGCCGGTTGGTCACCGTCCTGGAGTCGATCAGGGTCGGGTAGCTCGGCTGGTAGAAGAAGATCTGCGCCCGTTCGTCGGTCACATTATTGATGAACAGGTCGAGCGTCCAGTTGTCCGCCTGGATGCCGGTCGACAGGTTCAGCAGCATGTAACCGTCCTGCTTGGAGCGATCGGCGATCTCCAGGTTGTTCCAGCTATCGCCGGTGTAGGAAACGGCGGCCTGGACATAACCGGGCAGATCGCCGAAATCCATCGAGTACCGCCCGATCGAGGTGAACTGGAACTCCGGCACGAACGGCATCTCCGTGCCGGCCGGCGCCCGCGCGGGCTCGCCCGACAGCCGGTCGAGGTCGCTCCGCCAGTACGGTTCCTGCAGCGTCGCATCGTTGTAGGAGGCCGCGAAGGTCAGGTTCAGGTTGTCCGTGGCGAGCCAGGAGAAGTCGAACTCCGAGCCCCAGGTGCGCGCCTGCCCGACGTTGCCGATGATGGTCAGGTTAGAGATCGCGAAATCCAGGAACGCGTACTGGAAGTCCTCCCAATCGACCCGGTAGGCCGCGCCGTTGAAGCGCATGCGGCCGTCGAGCCAGGTCGTCTTCCAGCCGAATTCGTAGTTGTACACCCAGTCCGGCTTGTACTTCGGGATGCCGGGCACGCGGGCGCGGTTCACGCCGCCCGAACGGAAGCCCTCGGAATAAGTGGCGTACAGCAGCACGTCGTCGCTCGCGCGATACTCGAGACTGGCCTTGATGCTGTTGCCGCTGCCCTTCGTCGAGTCATCGAGGATCCGGGTCTCGAAGCAGGGATACTGCGGCGTGCCGAATTCCTGGTCTTCGACAAACACACCGTTCTCGTCGAAGAAGCCGGTGCAGTGCCCGAGGAAGCCGTTGAAGCCGTACAGCCGGTTGTCGTACTTGAAGTGCCGCAGGCCCGCCGTGAAGCTGAAGGAGTCGTTCAGGTCGAAGGTGGCTTCGCCGAAGTAGGCCTCATCCCGATCGGTACGGATCTGGTAGGTCTGCCAGGTCGTATGGCCGTTCTCGATAACCGAGTCCGCGGGTTCCATGTCCGGCACGATCCACTGCAGATCGAAGTCGTGCACCTGCTTCTGGGTAAACGCGCCGATGATCCAGCGAAACCGGTCTTCGCCGGATGATTGCAGCCGAATTTCATGGCTCAGGCGCGTAAAGCGCTCGTTGCTGTCGATGTATTGCGACGGATCGGCACATCCGCCCAGCGCGTCATAGAAGTAGCACGCGTATCCGTAGTACGCGTACAGGTCCTCGATGTATTCGGCGTAGCCGGTATAGTCATACGTGCTGTCCACGTCCCGGTCGAGCGTCGAAACCGAGTACACCAACTGGAGGTCGTCGGTGATGTTGCCTTCCACGATGCCCGCCGCCTGGATCCAGTCCTCGTCCTGCCCGTCGGGGAAGTAGCGCACGACCTTCAGGTCGCCCGCGTCCTCCGGATCGTGCGCCCAGAGGCCTTGCGCTTCCTGCTGCTGGTACATGACGCTCGGCGAAAACGTCCAGTTGTCGTTCAGGTCGATCCGGAGCATGGCGCGCGCGCCCGAGGTCTCGACGGTGTTGAAGTTCTCTTCCACCACTTCGGAGTTGTCGATGCTGATGCCGCTGGCCGCGTAGGTGAGCGAGCCGGGGATGTTGTCGATGTAGCCGCCTTCTTCCTTGTGCCAGCCGACCAGGCGGACGGCCGCCCGCTCCATGATCGGCACGTTCAGCATGCCTTCGAGGGTATAGCCCAGGTCGCCTTCGGAGACCGTGTCGGCGCCGACGTCGTAGCTGCCCTGGAATTCTTCCAGCACCGGCTTGTTGGTGATGATGCGCAGCGTGCCGGCCTGGCTGCCCTGCCCGAACAGCGTGCCCTGCGGTCCGGGCAGCGTCTCGATGCGCGCGATGTCGTAGATGTGCAGGTCGAGCACCTGGTTGATCGTCGTGAGCGGCTGCTCGTCGAGATAGACGCCGACGCTCGGCATCGAGCCGGAGTGCACGCCGTCGCCGCCGCTCGAGATGCCCCGCATGTAGAGAATGCCGTAGCCGGGGCCGTTCGAGGTGTAGGAAACGGAGGGGAGGAATTCGATGTAGTCGTCGAAGCCGTCGACGTTCAGGTCCTGGAGTTGCGTTTCGCCGAGTACCTGCACCGACACCGCCACGTCCTGCAGGTTCTGCGTGCGCTTTTGCGCGGTGACGATGATTTCGTCGAGACCTTGTCTCTCCGTGTCCTCCTGGGCCTGTGCCGGCATGACGGCGGCGGCTGCGAGAACTGAACCGGTGAGTGCCGCCGACACCGCCCTGGACAACGGTGAGCGTTGGTAGTGCTTCATGTTTGCGTCCCCCGCATACAAAGTTTGCTCCACGGCGGAGGTACCGTTTAGGCTCTTCCGCTGAGAGCGCCAACGACGTCGCGATCGAAGATCGCTGTCGCCTTGACTTTCGTCGAGGATAATAGCAGCGAACTTCGTGCGGCAGTACATAGCCAATGAACATATCCGTGCGGGCCTCGACGCCAGGGATGTTCCACAATGTGGACGCAGAACTGGCGGCCAGCCGCCGGTTGTTCGAAGCTGCAAAAGATGGTGCAAAAATCTCACCCGTTGGCCGCGGCACGACCCCGCAACCGTTCTGGATCCACGATGGCGACAGTAATCCCGCAACCGGACGGTGACCTGCAGACCGCTTTGCAACACGCCGTCGCGCTGTTGCAGCAGGACCCCGCGATGGCGGCCGAGCAGGCGCGCGAAATCCTGAAGGTGTACCCGCAGGCGGAAGCGGCGCAGCAGGTCCTCGGCACGGCCTGCCGCTTGCAGGGCGATCCGCTTCAGGCGATCGCGACTCTCGAGCCTCTCGCGACCCGGCACGCGAGCTCGCCCGACGTGCTGCATGAATTCGGGCTCGCGCTCGGCGCTGCCGGCCGCGGCGCCGAGGCGATCGGCGTGCTCGACCGCGCGCTGCGGCTCGACCCGGAGCATCGCGGCGCCTGGCGCACGCTCGGCGACCAGCTCAGTGCCGCCGGTGACGACGCGGCCGCCGAACGGGCCTTCGAAAAGCATCTCGCGCTGTCGACGCGGCACCCGGAGATGCTCGAAGCCGCGGGTTGCTTCAGCAAGGGCAACCTGGCGAAAGCGGAGCGGCTCACGCGCGAGGTGCTGAAACGCGACCCGCTCGACATCGTCGCGATGCGCCTGCTGGCTTCGATCGGCGTCAAGGTCGGCCAGCTCGAGGAGGCGCAGCATCTGCTGGAGCGCTGCCTCGAGCTCGCGCCCGGCTTTCACCTGGCCCGCCACGGTTACACCGTGGTGCTGTTCCGCCGTCACGAGCTCGATGCCGCGCTGGAGCAGGTCGACCGGCTGCTCCGTGCCGAGCCCGCGAACCCGAATTACCTGATCCTGAAAGGCACCATCCTCGTGCGCCGGGGCGACCACCGGCCGGCGCTGGAAATCTACGAGAGAATCCTCGGCGGGTACCCGCGCCATGCCGGCGCGCACCTCAACTACGGGCATACGCTCAAGACGGTCGGGCGGCTTGACGAGGCGATCGCCGCGTACCGCAGCAGCATCGAGCTCAGTCCGGCCGCGAGCGGGGAGGCGTACTGGAGCCTCGCGAACCTCAAGACCTTCCGCTTTACGGACGAGGACATCGAGCGCATGCGCGCGCAGATAGTGCCGGAGGCCGGCGACCCCGAGGACCAGGCGCACCTCGCGTTCGCGCTGGCGAAAGCACTGGAGGACCGTGCGCGGTACGACGAATCGTTTGCGTTCTACAAGCGCGGCAACGACGTGCGCGGCAAACACCATCGCTGGGACGCGAAGGTCAACGTGTTCAACACCGCGCGCCAGATGAAGGCGCTCGACCGCGAGTTTTTCGCCGCGCGTGAGGGCTGGGGCTGCCAGGCCGCCGACCCGATCTTCATCGTCGGGCTGCCCCGCGCGGGATCGACCTTGCTCGAGCAGATCCTCGCGAGTCACAGCCGGGTGGAGGGGACAGCCGAGTTGCCCGACGTCATCGCGATCTCGCGGCGGCTCGGCGAGAAGTCGCGCAAGAACCCGGCGTCGAAATATCCGGAAGTGCTGAAAACCCTCACGCCGGAGGCGGCGCGGGACCTGGGCGAAGGCTACCTCGCCTCAACCCGCGTGCAACGCGGCGGCAAGCCCTTTTTCATCGACAAGATGCCGAACAACTTCCAGCACATCGGGCTCATCCACCTGATCCTGCCGCAGGCGAAGATCATCGATGCGCGGCGGCACCCGATGGCGGGCTGCTTCTCCTGCTACAAGCAGCTTTTCGCCCGGGGCCAGAATTTCACCTACGATCTCGACAAGCTCGGCCGCTATTACCGCGATTACGTCATCCTGATGGATCACTGGGACGCGGTGCTGCCGGGGCGCGTGCACCGCGTGCAGTACGAGGAGATGGTGGAGAACACCGAAGCCGAGATCCGCCGCTTGCTGGCGTACTGCGGGCTCGAGTTCGAGGAGCAGTGCCTGCGCTTCTTCGAGACCGAACGCGCCATCCGCACGCCGAGCGCGGAACAGGTGCGGCAGCCGGTGTATCGCGAGGGCCTGGAGCATTGGCGCCACTTCGACAAGCACCTGGAGCCGCTGCAGCAGGCGCTCGGCCCCGCGGTCCTCGACCGCTACCCGCTATGACGGAATATCCTGCAAACGGCACGGAACCGGAACACGGCTTCGCGCTTCGGGCGTGCCCCTGCAGGAGCCCGTCTCACGGGCGACACCACGCTGCAACGCCGCGTCGCCCGTGGGACGGGCTCCTACAGGGCCTCTGTGCGTTGGGCGATCGCCGCCGCTCGCCCGCCATGGCGGGCTTCGGCGCACGGTTCGTCATTGCGTGCGCGTTCATGTTTCTTGCGGCAGCCGCGTTCGCCGATCATGTCGAGCGTGCGCCATACGTTCCCGACAGCGGCAGCCTTGCCGTGCGCTGCGGCGCGCTCATCGACGGGCTGGGCAATGAGGCCCGCGCCGACCGGCTCGTCGTCATCCGCTTCGGCCGCATCGAGAAAGTCGTGGGCGGCGACACGCCGGCGGGCGGACTGCCGGTCCTCGACCTCTCCGCCTACACCTGCCTGCCCGGCCTGATCGACACGCATACGCATCTCACCGACCGGGCCGGCAGCACGCGCGACCTGAGCGTCTTCTTCACCCGCACGGCCGAGGAGCAGCGCCGGATCTCCCGCGGCAACGCGGAGATCACCCTGTTCGCCGGGTTCACGACCGTGCGCAACGTCGGCGCCTACATCGGCTGGTCGGGGCGGGACCTGCGCGATTCGATAGATGCCGGCGAGATCGCCGGCCCGCGCATGCAGGTCGCGGGCTTCTATCTTACGATCCCGGGCGGCGGCGGCGATCTGCTGATTCCGGGCGTCGCGGAAGAGGACATCCCGTACCGCGTGCGCATGGGCGTCGCGCGCGGGCCGGAGCAATTCCGGCGCAAAGCCGAGGAGGCGGTCGCGGGGGGCGCGGACGTGCTCAAGGTCATCGCCTCGGGCGCCGTTCTCGCCTACGGCGGCGTGCCCGGCGCGCCCGAGATGACACAGGAGGAAATCGCGGCCGTGGTCGCGGTTGGCCATGCCGCCGGGATCAAGGTCACCGCGCATGCGCACGGGGCGCAATCGATCAAGGACGCCATCCGGGCCGGCGTCGATTCCATCGAGCACGCGTCGCTCGCGGACGACGAGGCGATTGCGCTCGCGGCGGAGCACGACGTGGCCTTCTCGATGGACATCTACAACGGCGACTATATCGACACCGCCGGGCGCGCGCAGGGCTGGCCCGAGGAGTTCCTGCGGAAGAACCTGGAGACGGTGGAAGCGCAGCGGCAGGTGTTCACCAAAGCATATGCAGCCGGCGTGCCGATCACGTTCGGTACCGACGCGGCGGTGTACCCGCACGGCGACAACGCGCGGCAGTTTGCGATCATGGTGGAGCGCGGCATGACGCCGATGGACGCGATCAAGGCGGCGACCTCGGTCGCCGCGCATTACATCGGCTGGGGAGAGCGGATCGGCGCGATCGCGCCCGGCCGTTACGGCGACCTGGTCGCGGTGCGCGGCAACCCGCTGGAGGACATCACCGTGCTGGAGGACGTCGCCGTCGTCATCAAGGGCGGGCTGCTGTTCAAGGCACCGCATACGGACTAAGAAAAAACCGGGGGAAAACGATGGATCAAAACGCATGAATCGCGCCACCGGCGTCCGCTGGCGCGTGCTCGCGCTGCTGGTGCTCGTGAGCTTCGTGTCGTACGTGCTGCGGTCCGACGTCTCCATCGCGAGCACGGCGATCGTCGAGGACCTCGGGCTGACGGAGCAGCAGCTCGGCTATATTTTCGCGGCGTTCGCGGCCGGCTACACGATCTTCCAGTTTCCCGGCGGCGTCTTCGGCCTGAAGCTCGGCGCGCGGCGCGCGATGACCATCATCATGGTGCTGTGGGGGCTGCTCATCATGCTCACCGCCGCGGCCGGCAGCATCACCGCGAGCACGACGACGGTCATCGCGGCCTTCATAGGGGTGCGTTTTCTCGTCGGCGCGGCGCACGCCCCGATCTACCCGCTGACGGGCGCCGTCATCGAGCGCTGGTTCCCCATCGGGAGCTGGGCACTGCCGAACGGGCTGTCCAGCACGGGGCTCACGCTCGGCTACGCCGCGGTTGCCCCGGCACTGGCCGTGATGGTCGTGGCGTTCGGCTGGCAGGCGTCGTTCGTCATGCTGGGGCCGCTCGCATTCGTCGGAGCCGTGCTCTGGTGGCTTTACGTGCGTGACGAGCCGCGGCAACACGCGAGCGTGAACGACGCCGAAGCGGCGCTGATCGTGGCGAACCGGCCGGACGTGGTGGCCGCCCACACCGGCCAGCCGGGATGGCTGCGCGTGCTGAAGAACCGCGACGTGCTGCTGCTGACGCTCGCCTACTTCTGCATGAATTACGTGTTCTACCTGATGTTCAACTGGGTGTTTTACTACCTGGCGGAGGTACGCGGTTTCGACGCCGCGGCGGCGGGCTTTTTCACGTCGGTGCAGTGGATCGCCGCGGCTATCGGCGCGACGCTCGGCGGATTCCTGTGCGATTTCCTGTGCCGGCGCAAGGGCATGCGGCTCGGCTGCGCGCGGCCGGCCATGGTGGCGCTGTTCCTGTCCGGCACCTTCGTGCTCGCCGGCGCCCTCATCGATAACGCCTACATCGCCGTCGGCTGCCTGGCCTTGAGCTTTCTTTGCAACCAGGTCACGGAGGCGGCGTTCTGGGCGGCCGGGATCAGCATCGGCGGCCGCAACGCCGGGGCAGCCTGCGGCGTGATGAACACCGGCGGCAATTCCGCGGGCATCGTATTCGCGCCGCTGGTGCCGTTCATTGCCGACAAGCTGGGCTGGACCACCGCCATCGCCACCGGCGCGCTGTTCGCCTTCCTCGGCGCGGCGCTCTGGTTGTTCATTCGCGCCGATCGCCCGGAACCCGCGTAGGAGCGGGAATCGCCCGTCTCACGGGCGATTCGGCGGCCGAATCCCGCGCCGATCCTCAGGATATGGAATCCCGGCGCAGGCCGTTCCGCCCCTTGCTACAGTACCGCCAACAAACCCCCGGTACGCCCATGCGCAAGCCCGAATACATCGCCGAGAGCCATCTCTTCTATCACGACAACACCCGCCGGCCGCGGGTGGACCGCGCCGAGGGCGTCTGGCTGTGGGACGTGAACGGCCGCCGCTATCTCGATGCCTCCAGCGGCGCCATGGTGTCGAACATCGGCCACTCGAACCCGCGCGTGCTCGAAGCCATGAAGCGGCAGATGGACAAGGCCACCTTCGCCTACCGGCTGCACTTCGAGAGCGCGCCGGCGGAGGAGCTTGCGGCGCTCACGGCGTCGCTGATGCCCAAAGGCGTTGACCGTATCTTTTTCGTCTCCGGCGGCTCGGAGGCGATCGAGAGCTGCTTGAAGCTGGCGCGGCAGTACGCGCTCGCTACGGGGGAGCCGCGGCGCAGCAAGATCATATCGCTGTTCCCGTCCTACCACGGCTCGACCCTCGGCGCGGCGGCGGTCACGGGCATGTACCCGTTCGTGGAGCCGTTCCGCGACATGATTCGCGTCATGCCGAAGATTCCGGCCGCGACCTGCTACCTTGACCGGGATTCGCTGACGCACGAGGAACGCGGGCTCCGCTACGCGGAGTACCTGCGCGACGAGATCATCCGCCAGGGCCCGGATACGGTGCTCGCCTTCATCATGGAACCGGTGGGGGGCGCGTCCACCGGCGCACTGGTGCCGCCCGACTCCTGGTACCGGCGCGTCCAGGAAATCTGCCGCGAGTTCGGCGTGCTCCTGATCGCGGACGAGTTCATGAGCGGCGCCGGCCGCACCGGGCGGTTTCTCGCCGGCGAGCACTGGGACCTGCAGCCGGACATCATCGCGCTGGCCAAGGGCCTCGCCGCCGGTTACGCGCCGCTCGGCGCGATGGCCGCGCGCCGGCAGATCGTGACCGCGGTGACCAACAACGGCGGCTTCGCGCACGGCTACACCTACGCCGGCAACCCGCTGGCCTGCACCGCGGGCCTCGCGGTGACGCGCGAGTTGCTCGAGCAGAATCTGATGGCGAACGCGGAACGCCAGGGACGCAACCTGCGCGCGCGTCTCGGCAGCCTGATGCAGCGCTACCCGTTCATCGGCGACGTCCGCGGCAAGGGGCTCTTGCTCGCGTTCGAGCTGGTCAGCGACCGTGAGACGATGCAGCCGCTGGATCCCGCGATGAACGCGCACCTGGCGCTGGTCGAGGAAGCGTACAGCCGCGGCCTCATCATCTATTCGCGGCGCACGCGCGGCGGCACCGTGGGCGACCATTTCATGGTGTGCCCGCCGCTGACGATCACGGACGCGGAAATCGAGGAGTTGATGGCGATGCTGGTCGCGAGCCTGGACGCGTTCGCGGCCGCGCACGGGCTGCCTGTAGAAGCCCGTCTCACGGGCGACAAGGATCCGGACGCCGCTGTCGCCCGTGGGACGGGCTCCTACACGTCGAACGGGTAGAGACCGTGAGCAAGGTCATCATCACCTGCGCCGTCACGGGCTCGATCCACACGCCGACGATGAGCCCGCACCTGCCGGTCACGGCCGACGAGATGGTGACGCAGGCCATCGACGCGGCCGAAGCCGGCGCTTCGATCATCCACCTGCATGCGCGCGATCCGGAGACGGGGCGGCCGAGTGCCAGGCCGGAAGATTTCATGGCCTTCCTGCCGCGCATCAAGCAGCGCTCGGATGCCGTCCTCAACATCTCGACCGGCGGCTCCTCGCAGATGACGCTCGCTGAGCGGATCGCCCCGGCGCTCGCGGCAAGACCCGAGATGTGCTCGCTCAACATGGGATCGATGAATTTCGGCATCTTCCCGCTCGCCGAGCGCTACGACGCCTGGAAGCACGACTGGGAGAAGGACTTCCTCGAGGCTACCCGCGATGTCGTCTTCAAGAACACCTTCGCCGACATCGAGGCGATTCTCGCCGAACTCGGCGACGGCTGCGGCACGCGCTTCGAGTTCGAATGCTACGATGTCGGGCACATCCAGACGCTCGCCTGGTTCCTAAAGCAGAAAAAGGTCGCCAAGCCCGTCTTCCTGCAATTCGTCATGGGTGTGCTCGGCGGCGTGGATGCGAGCCCGGAAAGCCTGATGGCGATGAAGGCCACGGCCGACCGGCTGATCGGCCCGGACGCCTATCGCTTCTCCGTGCTTGCCGCCGGGCGGCACCAGATGCGGCTCGGCACGATGGGCGCTATCCTCGGCGGCAATGTCCGGGTCGGGCTCGAAGACAGCTTGTCGGACGGTGCAAGCCGCTCGCTCGCGCCCGACAACGCCCACCAGGTCGCCCGCGTGCGGCGAATTCTGGAGGAAATGGGCTTCGAAGTCGCAAGCCCGGAGGAAACGCGCAAGCGCCT
>DASSBS010000072.1:0-19299 GCA_035698445.1 Woeseiaceae bacterium | reverse complement strand
AGCCCGGCCAGCGGCTGCCCCGATTCCTGCTCGACCACCGTTCCGATCACGCGCATAGTTGTCTCCCCGCGGCAGATGCCATTTTATGGGTGCGCGCCGCGGGCCGCAAGCAGGCGGGACCGAGGTGGTGCCGGGTGACCGGTGTGACCGGTTACCGCCGCAGGTCGGCCCAGAGCGGGAGGTGATCCGAGGCCCGGCGGGCGTCGCCGTGCACCCCCGCGCGCACCAGGCGCAGCGTCGGTTCGAACCAGATCCGGTCGAGCGGCAGGAGGGGCCGTGCGGACGGCCACGTTCTCCGGCGGCCGGCCGAGCTGAAGCTGCGCGCGAGGAGGCGCGCTACGGGGCCCGCGCCTGTCGGCTCGTTGAAATCGCCCATCACGACCGTCGGCCGGTTGTCGGCTGCAGCCAGCGCTTCGATCTTCAACGCCTGTTGCCGCCGTTCGCGGCGATTCAGCCCCAGGTGCAGGCACAGGACGTTGATGCGGCCGAGCTCCGACTCGATGGTCGCCTCGATCATCGAACGCGGCTCGCGCGCGCCGTAGCTGATGTCGTGCTCACGCCAGTCGGTGATCGGCCATCGGGAGAGCAGCATTTGCCCGTAATCGCCGTCCGGCGTGCGGATGGTGCGGACTTCCGCGCGATGATTGCCCATCGCCTTGCCGAGGCAGTCGCCGAGCAGGTCGAAGCCGTCGCGGCGGTCGCGGCGGCTGTCGACCTCCTGCAGGGCGGCGATGTCCGGGGAGATCGCGCGGATGTGCCCGCGGACCCGGTCCGGGTTCACCTGCCCGTCGACGCCGATGCAGCTATGCACGTTCCAGGTCAGCACCCGCAGCATCATTCCGGGCCTTTGCGGCGGCGCACCCGGGCGACGATCCGCTGCAGGACGAAGGCCAGACCGATCCAGAGCACCGTGACCAGCGCAAACCAGAGAACGTTCATCGGGTCCGGCTCGCGCCACATCTCCCGCAGGCGGTCACCCACCATCGTCATGACGAAGACGCCCGGGACGAGGCCGAGCGCCGTGCCGGCGAGGTAGGCGCGCGGCCGCACGTGCGCCGCGCCCATGACCATGTTCACCACCGTGAAGGGAGCCACGGGCACCATGCGCAACGCCGTCACCGTGACGGTGCCCTGGGCTTGCAGGCCGCGGTAAATCCGGCGGAACGTGCGGCCGGTGACGTTGCGGATCGCTTCCGCGCCGGTCCAGCTCCCGGCCAGGTAGCCCACCCACGCGCTGGCCATGCCGCAGATCATCGCCGTCAGGAAACCGAGCAGCGGCCCGAGCATCATGCCCGTCACCGCGAGCAGCACGGTAAGTGGGAACAGCAAGAGCCCGCCGATGACGTACGCCGCCAGCAGCAGCGGATAGATCCACCATTCGTCGCGCGCGCCGGCCAGCGCCGGCATCAGCACGTCAGGGTCGACCCATCGGGCGAGCGGCGTATAGGTCCAGACGAGCACCAGCGCGAGCAGGGCCGCGGCGACAGTGCCGAGACGGACGAGCCTCCGCACGTCCGACTCCTTCGTCCGCGCATCGAACATGTCGCCGATGAACTCTTCCGGATGCAGCGGGCGTTCCGGATCCGCCACCAGCGTGAGCGCTTCGTCCAGGGCTTCGCCGTGCGTCTTCAGCGGGACGAGCGGCGCGAGGCCGCGGTCCTCGCGGCGGATCCCGTCGACGATCGAGATCAGCGATTCGCCGCGCGCGAGCGCGTCCTCGATTGGCGCCGGTCCGCTGCCGAGATGCTCCCCGAGGAGCCGGCACAGGAGCAAGCGAATATCGCGCCGGTGCTCTGCCGTAGTGGCCTCGACGGCCACGTCGCACTCGCTGTCGGCGCCCATGGAGCGGTTGTTGAGATTCGAGGAGCCGACGCGGATCAGCATGTCGTCGACGATCATCAGCTTGGCATGCACCATGACCGAGGTGTCCCGGTCGCCGACCCACGGGTAAAAAAAGCGCACGCGCGGGGCAAGGTGCGCAGCGGCGATCCTGTCGCGGAAGCGCTGCTGGCCGGCGCCCATGGTGCGCGCTTCCAGCCAGCCCCGCGGGCTCTGCGGGACCACCGCGACGACCTCGAGTGCGGGTTCCTGCTGCAGGCGCTCGATCAGCGCCTCCGCGACGACGTCGGCGGTGAGGTACTGGTTCTCGATGTAGATCGAGCGCTTCGCGGCGCGAATGGACGCGACGTAGAGGTGCCGGATCTCGGCGACCTCCGGCTGGTCGCCGCTCCCGGGTAGCGTCCTGGCGATGCCGACGTCGACGTCGCGCAGGTCCGGCTCGACGTCCTCCGGCCACGCGGGTTCGACGTCCGGAGTCTCGACCTCCTCCGACGTCGCCGTGCGCCACCGATGGCAGGCGATCTCGTAGAGGCTCTTCGCCGCCGGGCCGTCGAGCATTATCTGCACGTCGTGCCATGGCGGATACGGATCGCCGTCGGCCCTGCGCCGTCCCGGTTCGTGTGGCCGGTGCGCCGGCGTGTCCCAGCGGCCCGTCGTCAGGTCGAAGCCGCCGCAGAACGCGAGATTGCCGTCGATGAGCACGAGCTTCTGGTGATGGCAGGAGCCCATCGGGAGGCAGTCGTCGAGCGCCACACGGACCTGCTCCGGCGTGCGCCATTTGAGATTCAGCGACGGCAGCGGCTCACGGTCCAGCGCGTACAGGAGCGAGTAGTCCCACAGCAGCAGCCGCACCTGCAGCTCCGGCCGCCGCTCCACCAGGTGCTCGAGGTAGGCGAGCAAGGTCGCGGGCGCGCCGTCCTCCGCTTTACCGCTCTCGCCCACCAGCGGCGTCCGGCTGTCGATGTCCCAGCCGAGGATGAACACCGAATGGCGCGCTGCCGCGAGCGCCGCCCGCAGCGTGCCGAAGTAGCGGCCGCCGTCGACCAGCAGCGCCGCCCGCTCGGCGTGCGCGACCCGCCAGACGGCTTCGCCTGTCGTCACTACGCGCGGTCGGGGAGCGGCTGCGTCCATCCGCCGCATTCTATCCGCTCGGTCGGGCGCTTGGGTGCCGGCGCTTGGGTGCCGGCACCCGACCCGGCACCTGCCCCTAATCGGGGTCGGGCGCCAGCACGAGGATGGCCGCACCGGCGATGAGCAGCGGCAGGATGGCGGCGACGGCAGAGCGGGCGTTACCCGTCTGGGCCGCGGCGAACGCGACGAAGAAAGGTCCCAGCACGGCGGCAAACTTGCCGATCATGTTGTAGAAACCGAAGAACTCGGCCGGCTTGTCCGGCGGGATCAGGCGCGCGAAGAGCGACCGGCTCAGGGATTGCACGCCGCCCTGGGCGACGCCGATCAGGCAGGCCATGGTGAAGAACTCGACGACGGACGTCATGAACGCGGCCCACGAGGTGACGGCGACGTAGATGGCCAGTCCGATCAGGATCCCCTTCTTCGGCCCGATGCGCTCGCCGAGCGCGCCGAACGCGAGCGCTGCCGGGAAGCTCACGAACTGGACCACCAGCAGCGCGATCATCAGCTCCTGCGGACCGACGCCGATCTTGTAACCGAAATCGATGGCGACCTTCATCACGGTGTTCACGCCGTCGATGTAGAGCCAGTAGGCGATCAGGAAGTACATCGCCGGCCGGAGCTTCCGGACCTGGCGAAACGTCCCGGCGAGCTGCGAAAACCCCTGCGACATCGCCGCACCCACCGACAGGCGCTCCGGCGGCCGGTGCACGTGCACGAACGCGAGCAGCGGCGTCGTGAAGAGCAGCCACCAGACGGCAACGGTGAGGAAGGCCACGCGGACCGCGGTCGCGAGATCGGGGAGTCCGAACCAGCCCGGCTGCAGGATCATCACCAGGTGCACGGCGAACAGCAGCCCGCCGCCGATGTAGCCGGCCGAGAAACCGAACGCCGATACGCGGTCGAAGCGTTGCTCGCTCGTGACGTCGACCAGCATGGAGTCGTAGAAGATGTTGGCCGCGGCGAACCCGATGGACGCCACGGCGAACACGATCGCTGCCTGCATCCACGCACCCTGGGGGACGAAGAACAGCCATGCCGTCGCGGCCGCGCCGAGCACCGCGAACACCGTGAGCAGGCGCTTGCGCCAACCGCCGCGGTCGGCGATGGCGCCGAGGAGCGGCGCGGACAGCGCGAGCAGCAGGCTCGCGATGCCGTTGGTCGTCATCAGCCGCGCCGTGGTCTCGGCGCCCGACGCATCGACGCTCCAGTAATCGTTGAAGAACAGCGGGAAGAAGCCGACCAGCACCGACGTCGCGAACGCGGAGTTCCCGAAGTCGTACAACGCCCAGGAGACGACCGGCTTCTTCAGGACGAGGGTGCGCCACCCCGGCGTCGCGGCAGTCATGCGCGCCGCGTCAGCCGCCGGTGCCGGCGTTGGCCGCGGCGAGCCGGTCGCGATAGCGCACGGCGTCCTCGGGGCGGCTCCACGCCTCGTAGAGATCGGCGGTCCAGGCGAGCACGCGGCGGGCCCGGCGATCCGGCCGCACGCCCGTCTCGACGAGGTGCGGGACGCTGGCGAGCATTGCCTGCTCGGCGTCCTCGAAGCGGCCGAGCCGGGCAAGCGCGTGCCCGTAAGCCGCCACGGTTGCCGCCATCAAGGGATCCTCCGGTGCGTAGTCGGACGCGCGAATGTCACGCGCCCGTTCGAGCAGCGGCAGGGCCTCGCCGGGCGCTCCGCGATCCGTCAGCACGACCCCGAGCTCCGTGAGCGCCGAGGCGACGTACTGGTGATCGGGCCCGACGGAGCTCTCGAAGATGGCAATCGCCTGGCGGAGCAGCGCTTCCGCCTCGGCCAGGCGGCCCTGGTCGTACCTGAGCATCGCCAGGCTGGTCATGTCGTAGGCCACGAACGGGTGATCGGGCCCGCGGGCTTTCGTATGAATCGCGAGCGCCTCCTCGTACGCCGCTTCGGCCGCCTCGAAATCGCCGCGGTCGCGCCGCAGCGAACCCAGCATCACGAGCGATCCGGCCACGAGGCTGTGTTCCTCTCCCAGCACCCGCCGGGTCACGGCTATGGACTCCTCGAACATCGCTTCCGCGGCGTCGAGCTCGCCTCGCGCCCGCAGCACGACCGCGAGGTTCTGCAGGAAATAGGCGATGTGCGGATGATCAGAGCCGAAATGCTCCCGGGTGACCGCGATCGCCTCCCGATAGAGCTCTTCGGCCGCCGCCAGCTCGTTGCGCGCCCGGAGGATGCGCGCGAGGCCGCTCTTCCCTTCGGCGATTTCCCGTGGATACCGGTCGTCACCGTAGCTCTCGAAAATACCGAGACTCTCGGCCGCGAGCGCGCGGGAGCGCTCGAGATCCCCCGTGGCCATGGCCAGCTCCGAGAGGTTGTACAGGCTCTTCGCCACCGAGGGGCCCCGCTCTCCCTCGTCCCGGCGATTCTGCGCGAGCGCGGATTCGAGCAGCTCGCGCGCACGGGCGTAGTCCGCCGTGCGCGTCAGCGCGAGCCCCAGCTCGTTCTTGACCGCGGCGACCTGCGCATGTCCCTCGCCGAATTCGGCCAGGCGGATGCGCAACGACTCCTCGAGCATGTCGATGGCCGGTTCGTACTGGCCGAGATTGAAATAGACGCGGCCGATGGTTTCCATGAGGGTCGCCTGGATGACGGGTCGGGCGCTGAGCTCCGCGCTGATCCGCTCGGCGCCGCGCGCCAGTATTTCCTTGGCCGTCACGTCCAGGCCGCGCGCGTTGCCGGGATCCGGGGCCGTGAAGATCCGTTCGAGGAAGCGCGACACCTCCATGGCGGTATCGCGTTCCTCGGCGATGCGCCGGTTCTGCACGCCCATGACGATGCCGAAGGCGACGAGGAGGCCTACGAGCATCGCGGACATGGCGGCGCCGGCCACGTGCCGGCGCAGGAACTTGCCCGTGCGGTAGCGCCAGGTGTCGGGCCGCGCGACGACCGGCAACGACGCCTGGTGCAGCCGCAGGTCCTCGGAGAATTCGCTCGCCGAGCGGTAACGGCGTTCCGGCTCCTTGCGGAGCGCCGTCATCACGATGTTGTCCAGGTCGCCTTTGAGCCGCCGGGCCAGCTTGTCCGTGGTCGTGCCGCGATAACGGCTGATGATCTCCGGCGTAAGGTTGCCGAATGCGCGCCCGCGGGTCTCCGGCTCGCGCCAGGCGACACGCACCATCGCGCTCGGCAGCTCGGGTTGGCCGCGGCAGATGCTGTCCGCCACGTCCTTGTGATCGCCGGAGAGCCGGTACGGCGGATGCCCCGACAGCAGACGATACAGGAGGATGCCGAGTGCGTAGGTGTCGGTCGCGGTGGTGACCGGCTCCTCGAGGACCTGTTCCGGCGCGGCATTCTCGGGCGTCATCATCAGGATGCCCTGCTGAGTCAGGCCGCCGGTGGCCGCCCCGAAGCCGTCGAGCGGTTTCGCGATGCCGAAATCGAGAAGCTTGGGCGTCCCGTCGCGAGTGACGAGGATGTTGGTCGGCTTGATGTCGCGGTGCACCACGAGGTTCTGGTGCGCGTAATGCACGGCGGCGCAGATCGCGCGGAAAAGCTGCAGCCGTTCGTCGACGGTGAGCCGCCGGCTGTCGCAGTAATGGTCGATGGGCACGCCGTCGATGTACTCCATCACCAGGTACGGCGTGCCCTCCGCGGTGGTGCCGCCGTCCAGCAGGCGCGCGATGTTGGGATGATTGAGGCTCGCCAGGATCCGGCGCTCGCCGACGAGGCGTTGCTCGGTTTCCGGATCGACGAGCCGATTCCGCACCAGCTTGATCGCCACCTGCTGGCGAAAGCTGTCGTCGGCGCGTTCGGCCAGGTAGACCACGCCCATCCCGCCGCTGCCGAGCAGGCGCACGATGCGCCAGGGCCCGATCCTCTGGCCGTGAGCATCGCTCGGTGAATCCATGCAGCCCCCCGGTTTGACAGCCCGTTCGATACTAAATAAATTCCGCCGTAATACAACAACAAGGCCGTTCGGCCGGAGGGGGAGTCGCCATGCCTGAAGAGGACTTGCCGCCGCAGCACTCGAGGCTGCGCGTGGAAGAGGACCTGCCGCCGCAATCCCGATCCGTGATGCTGTACGCCGCCGGGGGCGGCTTCCTCGGGGCGCTGCTCGCGATCCTGGTGGCGAAGATTCTGGCCGGGCCGTGCTGCTGTGTGCAGGCGGCACCGGAAACGGTCGGCGCGCTCTCGACGAGTGATCTCATCCTGCCCGGCTAACTTATCGAGGCCGAGGCTGGCGGAGCCGCGACGGGGGGAGGCCTTTGACGGAATGGCTCCCTCCGGGCCCTTCGGGCCCTGCGGTCCGCTTTATTTCCGCCAAAGGCCTCCCCCCGTCACGGCTCCGCACCTGCCACCATGAGCGTTGCTGAAATGGCCTGCCGTCAAGCCATTGTGTCGCAAGTTGGCGTCACTACGGCACTTCTTGCACGGCGTTGCACATCCTACAAAGCCGCATGCGCAACCTGTCTCCCTTTAACGACGGCGAAAACGGCCGCTGACGCGCGCGGCCGGAGCCGGCTCTGCATCGCCGCTGTCCGCAAACCCGCGGCCGGCGGCGGTCCTGCGGCGTTCCGGAAAAAATTGTTCGCTCGAGCAGCGCGCCGGACGCATGTGGCATGCCGCTTGCAATATGTCTCCCCGAGCGGCGACTGGCCGCGACATTCGTCAGTAATGATTAGCCCAAGGAGAGACGCATGAAGAAGTTTGTAGCAATTGTCGGGGGCCTGATGCTCGCATCCGGTGTGGCGCTCGCGGACGACCAGAGCAGCCAGGATCAGAGCATGAGCGGCAGCCAGGGACAGACCAAGTCCTTCAATGAGCTCGACGAGAACCAGGACGGCGTTATCACGCAGACCGAAGCTTCGGCCGACCAGAATCTCGTCGCCCAGTTCCAGACGGCTGATGCGAACCAGGATGGTTACCTGACGCCGGCTGAGTTCGACACGATCCAGCAGGAAACGGAAGAAGCCGAATAATCCCGCCGGGACTGTTCGGACAAAGCTCAAGGATGAGACGGGCCCCAGGGATGGGGCCTTTTTTTTGCGGTTGGACCGAGCTCGGTTCGGCTCAGCGGCACGGGACTTGCATCGTCCGGGTGTACACGCACGGAGTAGAGACGATGATGGAAACACCATGCAGTAAGGGCCTTCACCGGCTTCTCGGAGCCGCCTTGGCGGGTGCTCTCGTGCTCGGCTCGGGTTGTGCCATGCAGGATGAGGACGAGCCCGTGATCGAGAAATCCGAAGCCGGCCAGATCATCGGCGGCGTGGCAGGCGCCGCGGTGGGTAGCCAGGTCGGCGAAGGCAGCGGCCAGACGGTCGCCACGATTGCCGGCGCCCTGATCGGCGCGGTGGTCGGCGAGCGGATCGGCGCGCGGATGGAAGAGGACGACCGGCAGGCAACGGCGCAGGTGCTCGAAGAAACCCGCACCGGCGAAACTGAGACGTGGGTAAACCCCGACACCGGCAACGAGTTCGCGGTAACCCCGGTCGAGACCTACGAACAGGCCGGCCGCCCCTGCCGCGAGTTCGAGTTCCGCGTCGAGACCGATCGTGGTTCCCAGACCGAGGAACGCACCGCCTGCCGCAACGACGACGGCACCTGGGAAGTCTTGAGCTGATCCGGGGCGCTACGGCCCCGGCCCCGGACGGCATCGCGCCTTACGGCGCGGACACGGCATCGCGCCGCGCCTTCGCCAGTTGGTATTCGGCCCGGGCGAGCGCGAGGTGCTGCAACCCCATGCCCTTCGCGGTCGCGAGGTAGGCTTCCGCGTCGTCGAGATCGCCGTTGGAGATCGCAAACATCGCCTGGAACAGCAGCGCGGTCATGATCCGGTCGGCTGCCAGGGCGACTTGCCGATCGCCGGGCGCCAGCTCCCGGGCTTGCTGCAGCAGATCCACGGCACTGTCACCGCGCGGCACGGTGAGCCGTTCCGAGATGATCCGGTCGTCGATTTTCCGGAGCAGGGCATCCACCTTGTTCTCCGTTCGTTGCCGCAGCAGGTCTGCGCGCACCCGCGCCAGCTCGGGATCGTCCTCCGGAAGCAGTCCCTCGGCGTCCGCCAGCAGCGCCTCGGCGCGGGCGATGTCGGTCTCGGCCGCGTGGCGGGCCCGCAGGAGCAAGTTGCGGCCCTGCTGCGCGATGAGGTCGGCGACGATCGCGATCCCGAAATGCTCCGGCTGGATTTCCCGGGCGGTGTCGAGGTCGGCACGGGCGGCGGCCGCCTCTCCCGCGGCGACATGCTCGCGCGCGCGGACGAGGTAGTGCTCCGCGAGGTCTTCCAGCCCATCCAGGGCAGAGGGATTGCCGGGATCGGCTTTGAGCGCGGCCGAATACCACGACCAGGCGCTTTCGCCCTCCGGTTCGACGAGCTGGCCGGCCGCGAGCGCCGCCTCGGCGTGGTCGAGCGCGGGCCGGGCATCCGGCACCGGACCGTCCACTCCTCGAACCGAGAACCAGACGACCGACGCGAGCAGCGTCGCTACGACGGCACCGTAAGCCACCGTGGGCGGGCCGTGAGCTGGCCGGCCCGCCATATCGTCGCCACGCTTGTCGAATTCCTGCAGGAACACCCGCGCGTGCTGTGGCCGGTCGATCGCATCGAGCTTCAGCGCGTGGCGCACTGCCGGCCATTGCTCGTGCGCATCCGGCGGCAACGGGGGCGGTACCAGACCCTCGGCGCGCGCGGCCTGCGCGTCGTGCTCGCCGAACGGCCGGCCGCCACCCAGCAGACACCAGGCGGTGACGCCGAGCGCAAACACGTCGTCGTGCGGCTGCGGCGCCTCGCCTTCCAACACTTGCGGGCTTGCGTACGCGCGCGTGGCCCAGGTTCTTTCCCGGTCGGCGGCGTCGCCCTCGTCCGTGCTGGCCGTGCCGGACGACCCGAAGTCCAGGAGCTTCACCGCACGGCTGTGGGTGAGGAAAATGTTCGACGGCTTGACGTCGCCGTGCACGAGCCCGAGGTCGTGGGCGTGCGCCAGGGCCCGCGCCACGCAGCGAACGATCTCGATTGCCTTGTCGAGGGCAGGCCGGCGCGCCGTGCTGCGAGCCAGGAGGCTCGCCAGCGTCTCACCGCTCAGCCACTCCATCACGATGAACTCCATCCCGGAGTCGCTGGCAAGGTCGTAGACCTTCACGACATTCGGATGGTTGAGCTGCGACAGCTTCAGGAATTCCTGGCGCAGGAGGCGTGACGTTTCCGCCGCGGTATCCGCGCCCGGCCGGGCGAACTTGAGCGCTACCCAGGGCATCGGGGAACCGGCTCGTTCCCGCTGCCGGTCACGCGCCTTGTAAACGACCCCCATGCCGTAATGGTCGACTTTCTCGGCGATGACGTAACGCTCGCAGAACACGTCGCCCGGCGCCGGTTGCACGTTGGCGCGCGGTGCCGGTTGCGGGGAGGCGGCGGCGGGTCCGATCCCGGGAGGCTCGTGCGCCGCACGCCGCGGCACGCGGCGGCGCGCGCCGCTGAAGCAGGCCAGGCTGATCGGCTGCGTGCGTTCCAGCGCTTTGCGCGGCTGGGGTTCCGCGGCCTTGCGCGCGTTCCCCGGCCCGCCCAGTTCTTCGGTGGTCTCCCGGTCGCCGCCCGCGCGGCGGAGCGCGCGCTCGGGCATTGGCACGCTCGCCTGGAAATCGCTCAGTTCTTGCGAATCGTAGCTCGGCAGGTCAACACCGCCCGGCAGTTGATCGGGAATCGATGGGTTCCGTCGCAAGGCGTGACGGGATGCTTCCAATGCCTGGTCTCCGCGGGAACTTCTGTGTTGATCGATGTGAATCGGTGCCTGGCGCCCGCGGCGGTCGGCAACCCACCGCCGCGGGGTCTGTACCGTAGGAGCCCGTCTCACGGGCGACCCATCGTCGGCCGCTGCTGTCGCCCGTGGGACGGGCTCCTACAGGGTCGTGGCGGGGTCGTTGCCGGCCCTCGCCACGGCCGCTTACCGGGTGACGTCAGTAGTTCGTGCTTTCGCTGTCGTCCGCGCCTTCTTCGGTGAAGTTCTGCTCGTCGAACTCCTGGCGCGCTTCGAGCGCTTCTTTGGTCAGCGTCGTCTGCAGGGTGCCGTCGGCCGACATCTGCAGCTCGGACACCGGTATGGCGACGGTTTTGGCGCCGACGCCGAGGAATCCGCCGACGTCGACGGTCACGACCCGGGCCTGGCCCACGCGATCGACCGAGCCGATCTCCTCGCCGCTTTCGGAGACGATGGTCATGCCTTTGAGCTCGTCCGCGCTCATGGACGAGAGGTCATGCTGCTGCATGCCCGACTCCTGGCCATAGAGCTGCTCGTCCGAGGTCGGCGGCTCCTGGGCCGTCGACTCCTCGGGCTGCGTTTCGCTCATCGGATCCTCGGACTGCATCGGATCCTCCGTCTCGCTCATCGGATCCTGTTGGTCCCACTCACCGACATCCTCGCCGTATTCCGGGGTCTGTTCCTGCGTGGGGTCCTGGGTCGGGTCCATCGGCTCTTCCTGGGCATAGGCCATGCCGCCGGCAAGTGCCGTTCCCACCAACACTGCTAGTAATTTCTTCATCGCGATCTCCTGCTAGATTCGGCCGGTGCGCACGCACCAACACTGCTAGCCGGCTGCAAGGGTCGTGCCAGCGTCGAACGGCTGCATCGGTAGAAGCTGCGCGGGGTGCACGGCCAATCAGGGCGAAGGCCGTTGTAATTATTTCAAACGGTGCAATTTCGACCGGTGCTCGACTGGACTGGTGCCGGTTACTGGCTGGCGAAGATCGCAGTGCCGTTCAGCGTGATGAGGGGTTGGCGGACCAGGCCGATGCCGGGCGCGGGCGTTTGCGGGAGCGGCACGATGCTGGCGGAGGTATCGCCCTGCAGCAGGCGGAGTGCCGACTGCAGATCGGCGATGAGCTGGCCGGCCAGCGCGTCCTCGACCGCCAGCTCGCCGCCCGTCCTGGCCTCGAGTAACAGCGCCTGGATCTCGGCCAGCGACAGGCGCGCGGTGTCGAGCCCCGAGGGACCCTCCGCCAGCACGCTGCGCACGGTGCGGCGCGCCAGGTTCACGGAATCGGTGATGCGATCGAGCTGCCGGTGCGTCGCATCGATGCCGATGCGCTGGTACTCGTGCAGCAGCGCGGGAATGGGCGTGTACGGGTTGTAGCGGTTGACCAGGAAAGTCGCCAGGAGCCTCGAGGCGAACAGCACGTCGGCTTCGTCCGCCTGTGCCTGCGCCGGCTTCTCGCCGCGGTAGACTGCGATCGCCTCGAAGTCGCCCAGGGCTTCCAGCACCGTCCGCAGGCCGTGCCGGTCGAGGGCCGGCGGCAGCATCGTGGGATCCGCGAGCGTGCGCGCGATGAAGCCGCAGTGCGAAACCTCGTGCAGCCCGAACAGGCGATCGAAATTGGCGGGTGAGCCGGTTACGTGACTGAAGTAACGGCTCGGGAGATTGACTGCCGTGCTGAGCAGGGTGGCCGCGCTGGCGCCTGCGCTGTCGAGGAATACCGGGCACACCTGCTGCGGGTAGACGGCTTCGCCGTAACGCTCGAGGTAGCGCTGGCGTGAAGCCGGGGACAGCTCGACGAGCGGCGTCTTCTGGAGATACGAGGCGACAAAGTACGACGGCTCACCGGCCGGCGTAGCCGACTTGAGAAACGACAGCGACGCGACGGTATCGTCGATCAGCGCGCCCGGCACCGGCCGGTCGTTGGTCATCGGCACTTGCGACAGGAAGGCGCGGAACTGCCCCGAAACGTCGGGTGCCTGGAGCTCGAAAATCCGGATCGGCACGCCGGCCAGCGAGCTGAGCCAGGCGGTTCTGTCCGTCGCCCGGCCGGACGAGATACACAATGTGGCCAGCAGCAGGCCGAGTAAAAGCCGCATTGGTCCCCCCAAAGCGAATTGTTCGACTTATGGATCGTCCCAGATCGATCCAGCAACACCAGTGCCGCGGGTCACAGTTCCGCGCCCAGCCGCGGTCCTGTCTGTCGGAATCAAAGGGGCTTGCCCAAGCACCCGGTATCGCTGCCGGGAGAATGCCGCCCGCCGGGCGGCATTGCAACCCTCATCTGCTCATCCTTCCGTTATGGTCGAGAGCCACCACCGTGTCGTCCAGATCGATGATGGCGCCCGCCGATTCGACCGACATCGCCGCCGAAAGCAGGCGGGAGCTCATCTCCAGGCCGGCCTCCTGCGCCGCGCGCTGCGATATCTCGAAGCGCACCCGCTGGTCGACGATGCGGAAATTGATCATCGCACCTTCGCGCAGGCCGTCCGGCGTGTCGGTCACGACGAGCAGGGGTTTGGCCGCGATCTCGTCCAGGTGGTCGCGCAGATCCCCGTTCTCGTCCGCGCCAATGTAGAGCACCTCGTCGGCGGCGAGATCGTCCAGCGAGCGCAGCCGGTGAACCTGCATCGGGCGCCCCTGGATCGTGTGTCCCGGGAGGAACCGCTCGAGCTCGGTGGCGACTTTATCCGCCCCGAGTACCGCAATGCTGAACGTGTCGTCCGCGTCCACGGACTCCGGCCAGTTGATATAGGTGGCGAAGTGGTAAAGAAACGCGGCCTTGACGCGCTCGGCGGAGTAGACCTGTTCCTGCGCCCCGGCGGAGCCGAGCGGCAGGGAGGCGAGCAGCACGATGGCCATGACAGCGGCCGCGAAACGCCGCGGGCCGAAACCGCCCCGGAGCGGCTGCCTGCGCTGCCGCCCCCTATGCATCATGCTGTAATTCAAGCGACCGGTATCCTAGGGCCTGTGAACCGTCATTTCATGCGCCCTGGCCCCGGCGGGCGGCCAGTGAATTGAGCGCGGATCGAATACTTTCGAGCCCGACCGGTTTCACCAGGTACCACGCAAATCCCGCCTCCCTGGCACGGCGGCGATCTTCCTCTTGTCCCCAACCGCTGATGGCCACCAGCGGAATGTCAGAGCGTAACAGCGCTCGCAGGCGTCGCGCCAGCTCATAGCCGTCGATGACGGGCAGCCCGATGTCGAGGAACGCGAAATCCGGCTGGAACCCGCCGACCCTTTCCAGTGCCTCGTCCGCGTCATGGGCGACGCACACCTCGTGTCCCATTTCCTGCAACAGGAACGCGAGGCTCGTGGCGAAATCGACGTTGTCGTCCACGAGCAGGATGCGCGCGCAGACTCCGGTCGCCGGCTGCTTTGCCGGCGCGTTGGGCTTCTCGTGCTCCGACGTGAGCGCGGCCTTTACCGGCAAACGCACGGTAAACGTGCTGCCTTTGCCGGTGCCGGGGCTCGCGGCCGCGATCCTGCCGCCGTGCAGCTCGACCAGCCGCTTCGCCAGGGCAAGGCCGACGCCGAGCCCGGCCTGCACGCGCAAGCCGGCGTCCTGGTCCTGCGCGAACATCGCGAAAATGCCGGAAAGGTCACCGGCGGCTATGCCCTTGCCGTTGTCCTTCACCGTCACCTCCACGGCGTTCCCGGTGACCTCCGCGGCCAGCGCGATCCGGCCGCCGCTTTGCGTATAGCGCGACGCGTTGTTCAGGAGATTGGCGAATACCTGGGAAAGCCGGACGGGATCCGCCTGCATGAAAATCGGCCGGTCCGGAACATCGATCGACAGCGACTGCTGTTCGCGCTCGAGCAGCGGCCGCACCGTATCGACGGCATTCTCGAGCACGGTCGCGAGCTCGATCGGCTCGCGGCGGATCGTGAGCTTGCCGCGGGAAATGCGGGATACGTCCAACAGGTCGTCGACCAGGCGAATCATGTGGCTCAACTGCCGCTGGACGATCTCCTGCGCCTGCGTGGCGGTTGCCCCGGTGGCGTTCGGCGAGCGCATGAGACCGAGCGCGTTCACCATCGGCGCGAGCGGGTTCCGGAGCTCGTGCGCCAGGGTGGCCAGGAATTCGTCCTTATGCTTGTCGGCGAGCCGTAACGAGATCTCCGCGTTTTTGCGATCTTCCGATTCCTGGTGCAGTTTCCGGTTCGAATCTTCGAGCGCCTGCTGCCGCTCGCTGACTTCGGCGAGCATCGAGTTGAAAGCGTCGACCAGCGTGCCGACCTCGTCATCCGTGGTCTTCGCCGCCCGCAGGTTGAAATCGCGATTCTCGACGATGCGGCGCGCCACGTCGGTCACGGCCAGTATCGGACCGGTCACGCTGCCCTGCAGCCAGAGCGATACCAGCGCCGCGACAGCCAGGCTGACCAGCATGACGCCGCCGAGGATCAGCAGGTAATCCACGACGCGGTCCGCGAGCTCGTATTTGGCGCGCAGGTACACCGTGCCGAGGAGCTGGTTGTTCTCGACGATCGGGTGAAAGACCGACATGCCGCGATCTTCGACGCGCGGCCCGCGCGGCTCCGCGTGCTCCGGAAACGCCCGGGTGTTGCCGTTCTGCCGATAGGTCGCGAACAGCTCACCTTCGGCCGTGTAGATCGCGGCGGCGTCGATGACCGGCCGGCTCGACATCATCGCGAGCGTCGCCGCCGCCGCCGCCCGGTCGTTGAACGCGAGCGCGGGGGCGGCCGTGCGCGCGAGGACGTCGGCCTGGGTGGTGATGTCGCTCAACAGAAATTCGCGATAGCCGCGCGCTTCGTAGCTCAGGAGCGCCATCGCGGACACCAGCAGCGCAACGAAGGTCGTGACCAGCACGATCATCAGCACCTTGCGCCGGACGGAGCTGTGGATTCCTAGCTGCATCGATTTAGCGGTATACTCACGCCCTGCTTAGCGACCCTTATGCTTCCGCCATGGAACGGCGGTCATCATTCGTGCATCTGACCGGACGACATAAGAGACATAGCGCTTCATGCCTGGCACGCTGAGTTCCGGAACCCCCCGTTGGCGTGAAGCCGGTCAAGACTCCCCCTCGATGCGCGGCGGCGATCATGACGTCCGCCTTCTCGCGGCTGGTGCGGGAAGAAGGTCGGGAATATACCAACATCCGCGCCGGATTGTCGCGACGCTCATGGCCGCGCTGGTGGCCCTGCCGGCCACGTCGGTGTTTGCCGACGCACCACCCGTGGTGGCCGCCGCCGACGTGTTCGAGATGAGCATCGAGGAGCTCGGCAAGCTCCGGGTGACGTCCGTGTCACGGCGGAGCGAACCCTGGTACCGGGCCTCCAGCGCGATCTACGTCATCACCGCCGAGGACATTCGCCGGTCCGGGCTCACTCGTCTCCCGGAAATCCTGAGGCTCGCGCCGGGCGTCGAGGTGGCGCGCAACGGAACGCATTCGTGGACCATTTCCATCCGCGGATTCAACAGCGATCTCTCGAACAAGCTGCTGGTGCTGATTGACGGCCGCAGCGTTTATTCGCCGCTGTTCGCCGGCGTCTTCTGGGACGCGCAGAACGTGCCGGTGCAGGATATCGAACGCATCGAGGTCATTTCCGGTCCCGGCGGCACGCTCTGGGGCGCCAATGCGGTGAACGGCGTCATCAACATCATCACGCGCCCGGCCGCGGAAACGCAAGGAACGCTGGTGGACGTCGGCGCCGGCAACGAGCACCGCGGCTTCCTTGCGGTGCGCCACGGCTGGCAACCCGCCGAGGACATCGCCGCGCGCGCCTATCTCGAGTACTCGGACAGTGACGCATCCGCATCGATGACCGGGGAGGACGCCTTCGACGACGCGCACAGAATCCAGGCCGGCTTTCGCATGGACTGGGAACGGACCGGGCGCGACCGGCTGACGCTGCAGGGCGACGCCTACGACGCGGAGCTCGGCTCGCTGTTGCGTCCCGAGTTCACGCTCGGCACCCTCCCGGGCCCGGACGAGCCGGGCACGGTCGACATCGGCGGCTTCAACGTCCTGGGGCGCTGGGATCGCGATCTCGATGGCGGCGGCCGGCTGCAACTGCAGGCTTACATCGACCACACGTCGCGCGAAATTCCCGGCACCTTCGACGAGAAGCGCGACACGCTGGATCTCGATTTCCAGCACGATTTCGCGCCCGGCGAGCGTCACCGGATCATCTGGGGCGGCGGTTTCCGCGTCACCTCCGACGAGCTGGACAACACGACGTTCGCGAGTTTCCTCCCGGAGGAGCGAACGGACGAGACGTTCAGCCTGTTCGCGCAGGACGACATCGAGCTGTGGAGCGAGGACGTCCTGCTGACCGTGGGCGCGAAAGTGGAGCACAACGACTACACCGACTGGGAATTCCAGCCGAACCTGCGGTTGAGCTGGACGCCGAGCGACCGGCATTTCCTCTGGGCCGCGGTGTCGCGAGCCGTGCGCATTCCGGCGCGGCTCAACACGGACCTGGAGCTGTTCGCGCCGGTGGCCGTGCCGGGCCTGCCCGTACCGCTGTACATCAACGTCAGCGGCAGCAAGGATTTCGCAGCGGAAGAGCTGGTCGCGACGGAACTGGGCTACCGCCTCGGCTACGGCGAAGACCTGTCCTTCGACCTGGCGCTGTTCCACCACGATTACGAGAACCTGCAGACGCAGGAGGCGAGCCCGATCGTGGCCGTGGGCGACCCACCGCGATACCTGCTGCTCCCGGCGACGCTCGGGAACAACATGCAGGGCCGATCCTCCGGCGGCACGCTGGTCGCCAACTGGCAGCCGACTGCCTCCTGGCGGCTGCAGTTCCAGTACGCCTACCTGAACATGGATCTCGAAACCGAGGCCGACAGCAACGATGCCGGCGCCGTGAACGTCGCGGGCAACAGCCCGGAGCACCAGGCGGCCGTGCACTCGTACCTGCAGCTCCCGCAGGATTTCGACCTGTTCATGTCGGTGCGTTACGTAGACGAGCTGCCGAACCAGAACGTGCCGGATCGCACAGCGGTGGACCTGAGCCTCGGCTGGGAGCCGCTCGATGAGCTGCGGTTATCGCTGACGGTGCGCAACCTGAACGACGACGAGCACCTGGAGTTCGGCGGCGGCAACCTGATCGAACGCAGCGCCTGGGCCCGCGCCGTCTGGACGTTCTGAACCGCTTTCTTGCAGGAGCCCGTCCCACGGGCGACCGGAGTCGAACGCCGCGCCTGGGCGCGCGCCGTCTGGACGTTTCTTGTAGGAGCCCGTCTCACGGGCGACCGGAGTCGAACGCCGCTGTCGCCCGTGGGACGGGCTCCTACACAGGTCAGCCGATGCTTGTCACCGTAGTCAGTGCTACACGGCCGGCGGTTTGATCGGCTGGATGTGTTGCTCGTGGTACGGGAGGTGGCTGCCCCAGCCGGGCATGCGGCGCATGACGTGGTAGGCGCCGGTCAGGATGAGGCGGCGTAGCGCGCTCTGCCGCGGGCGGCCGGCCGGCTTCAGCTCGGTGCAAGCATCATCGACCAGGCCGTCGAGGTTGCGTTGCAGCTCGGCGTTGAAGCCCTCGTCCAGCACGAAGAGATTCGCCTCCAGGTTGAGCCCGAGGCTGAACGGGTCCAGGTTGCTCGACCCGACGGTCGCCCAGCGGTCGTCGATCGCCGCCACCTTGCCGTGCAACGCCCGCTCGGTGTAGAGGAAGATCCGCACACCCATCGACAGCAGGTCGTTGTACAGGATCGAGGCCGCCCACACGCTGACCGGCCGGTCGGGCTTGCCCTGCATGATGAGCGAGACCTCGACGCCCCGTTTCGCCGCGCGCCGCAGGTCGCGAACGAGCCGGTAGCCCGGAAAGAAATAGGCGTTCGCAATGACGATGCGTTGGCGGGCGCCGCGAATGCCGGCGCGATAGAGCGTCTCGATATCGGTCGGGTGCCGGCCGTTGTCGCGGAACACGAACAGCGCCTGCGCGCCCTCGCGCGGATTGATCATCTCCCGCGGGAAGCGCCGCAGCCAGTGGCGCCAGCGCTTCCACGGCGGCCCCGAGTGCACGTCCTGGTGGTAGCGGCAGTACGCGTGGATATCCTGCACCACCGGCCCGGTCACTTCCACCGCATAGTCCTGCTTGGAGCGTTCGCCGAAGCTCCGCAGGTGCTCGTCGGCAAAATTGATGCCGCCGACGAACGCGCGCTCGCCGTCGATGATCACGATCTTGCGGTGCATGCGGCAGAGAAGATTGGTACGCATCCGCAGGAACTTCGGCTGCGGGTCGAAAGCATCCAGGCGCACGCCGGCGGCGTCGAGACTCTCCAGGAAAGCAGCCGAAAACGCGGCCGAGCCGTAGCCGTCCACCAGCGCCCGCACCTGGACGCCGCGTTCCGCAGCCTCGACCAGCACATCACGCAACTGCCGCCCGACGCCGTCCTCCATCCAGATGAAGGTCTCCAGCACGACCTCCTCGCGCGCGCCGGCGATCGCGTCGAAGATGCGGGGATAGAGCTCCTCGCCGTTCTCGAGCAGTCGCAATTCGTTGCCGCTGGTCCAGTCGCTCATCGTCTCTCTGGCGGAGTCCGCCGGCCGGGGAACGGGCGATTGTAGCCTCAACGCCGCAGCGGCCGCCGCGCCGATAGGAATGAGGCCGCCGCTCGTGGCACATTGCGCAGGAATCCC
>DASSBS010000071.1:0-24637 GCA_035698445.1 Woeseiaceae bacterium | reverse complement strand
CAATCAAGGTTGGGCAACCAGCAGGCCAAGCTGGCTGTACGAACGGCCGGTAATCGCCATTACATCGCCTACGTCGGGCGCTTGTCCATTCGAGAGCAACGCGGTGTAGTCGACCGTTACTCCGCTGACCACCGCGCGACCAATCGAACGATCTACCTCGTCGACGATGCCGCGGAGGAAGGACAGGTCGCTAGAAGCCGTTCTGACTCTGGCGTTGACGATACCTCCAGTGGATTCGTCGATAGTTCCATAAACGGCTACTGTGGCGCCCGGCCTTACGAACCGGCTATCGGCGCTAAAGACACTCTGCCCAAGCACGGAGAAGAAGTTGTCAGCCACGAACTCAACTTGGCCAAGGACCAAGAGGTCAGTACCGTCGATCGCCTGGGCGTCGGTGCCGTCAATCGCGTAGATATCGGTGCCGTCGATCGCCTGGGCGTCGGTGCCGTCAATCGCGTAGATGTCGGTGCCGTCGATCGCCTGGGCGTCGGTGCCGTCAATCGCGTAGATATCGGTGCCATCGATCGCCTGCGCATCGGTGCCATCGATCGCCTGCGCATCGGTGCCGTCAATCGCTAGAAGATCTGTGCCGTCAATGGCCAGCGCATCGGTGCCGTCGATGGCAAGTGCATCTGTGCCATCAATAGCGTTCGCATCCGTACCATCAATAGCCGCGGTGGCGGTTGTGGCACACGTAATTACCCAGCAAATCGATAGCAGACGAACTGCTTTCGATAGCCGGCACCAAACTTTATCGCTCATTTGTTAGATCTCCAACAATCTAATCAATTACGACTCTTAATCTTTTATTGTCCCTATGTACGAGCCGTCCCCACACCTGAGCTGCATCCTTGTCTACTCAGTACCGCTCCTTTCCTCCAGAAACTCTTTTATGTTCTTTTGATCGTATTCATCGTCTTCTACTACGAAGTGATAAATACCAACACCTGTTTGGATGACTTCGTCGCCTTTTTTTGGCTGTTCGAGCTTCGTCATCCAATTATCAATGTCTTCTAGAAAAGCTTGACCCTTTTGTCGAACGTACTGGTCGAACGACGGTAAATCCTGCGTCCTCAAACCGCTATCCGGTCGAACCGTTCGCTCGAATCGGCCCTTTCCAGGCCCCGCCTTCTGCATATTCATTTCGATCGTATGCACGAAGTTGTGAACCCCCCTGCCTACTCGCTCCAAGAAATCCGGATCGAGCATCTGCGGCACATATTCCCGCCGCAAAACTTTGAACCAACCTTGGTCGGTTTCTACAACAGCTCCAACTCTGACCAGTTCATCGAGCATGGCTCGCGGCGTCATATCACCGCTGTACCGTTGAACGAGCTTTGAGAAAGTCACATCCGCGGGAAGATCGGAATCGTATCGGATTTCCAGCGGCATCCCATATGGCCCGGTGAAGTCTGGATCCGTATGCCACCCGGATAGAACTCTCCCAATTCTGCTTAAGTTGGTTTTTGGTGCTAAGTTCTCCTTGCTGTCCAGCTCCGAAATTCGTTGTACTTCTTTTCTCGTCAGTCCCGTAACGATCGCAATCCGAGCCTTGGACATTTTCTTTCCTGGCACCCGAAATTCGTTCGCAGCAATTGATACATAGACGGTCTTAACGACCTCAGAGAGCTCCGCATAGGTGATTCCGTGCCGTAGAAGTATCCGGATCAACGGCCGCAGAAGTTTTGAGTACGCGGCCAGCAGCCCTGCTTTTAAGGAATCGCTCATATTTCGACATAATAGCCATAGTCGGGAATTTATTCCCGAACTATGTCAGAGTCAACTTTAGGTACGAGGTATGAATGCCTTAAAGGAAGGAAAATACTAACCAGATCGCAGCACAGGTCCAGACCCAAGCCGATTTCAACACACAATCAGGTCCCGATCAGAGGATGACGCAGCTCAGAAGACGGAAATAAATTGTGTCCGAACAGTCTCTTACTGACTTTTTGTAAAGTCATTTAGTAGAATATTTGGCGGACTGAGGACCGGCAGTGCCTACCGGCAATGCGCTGCAGGAGGCCTAATTTCTGACCAGGGCGGTTCGGGAGGGCCACGAAACGGGGCGCGGTTGAGCCAATTTTGCGCAACAAAAATGCGAGATTTTGCAGCTCAGCTTAGCCGCTACGCAGATCCAATTGTCCCTTCGTCTGCTTCTTCGAAATAGAAAACACCCACACCGACCAGCCGACCTGGTTCTGGCGAATCTTGGCTTTCGTACAGAGTTTCATATGCCGCGAACAGGTCATCGATCGACTCAGTAAAGTCAATCAGGCGATCAGTCCCTATGCGCCTGATGCGCTTAACATCCTCATCTCGGACATTGTCAGTAAAGACGATTCTCTGAACCCATAGATCATTGCTATGACCTGTATTGTGAGCAAGTGTCAAAGCTGCTGGATATAGGACTCGGGCGAGCGCCGTCACAAGGCGCTCCTCAACATCAACCGAAATCACGCTTCGTTTTAGAGCTCTCAGGGTTCCGCGTGCTGTTTCCTCAACGGCATTGATACGCTTGAGTTCTGTTCGCATGGCTCCCGGAGGTATATCGCCGCCGTATCTTCTGACCAGCGAAGAGAAAGTTGCACCTGGCCCGTCGAAATTCAACTCGGCGGGCTCACCGGTTTGTGAAAGAAACTCGTTCTCGGTGTACCACCGATGCAAGATGGTCGCCATTGGGGTGGGGCGCGTTACCATCGCTTCCTGCCCCGCGGCGGACTTGTCACGTAAGCGGCGCACTTCCTTACGCGTAAGGCCAGTCATTACAGCGACACGCGAAATGTTCGTCGGACGCCCTCTGAGGCCATAGTCCTTCGTCGCTATATCGACGAAGGCCATTTTGGCGATTTCATCGAACTCCCGGAAACCTATTCCGGCTCGCAAGAGCGCGCGAGCAATGGGTCGAAGTGCGAGCAGCAGTGCGTTGAGTATTTTTCTTTGAATGGCATCTTGCATGGACGCGGAATATATGGGGGGATTTTGTTTCCGGTCAACGAAATGAAAGACTTGGGAAAAATGGCCCAAGCATCAGCTTCAATTGGGCTTCAAAACCACTGTTATTTATCGACCTAATGCCGAGAATTAGGGCTTGATTTCCTTGGGAATTCCTGCTCACTTTTTCCCAAACGCTGGCTATTTATTGATCAGATAGCATTTTTTGAAATGCGGCCTCGTCCAGGGTGGTGATTTCGAGGTTTTGCGCTTTTGTTAGCTTTGAACCAGCACTATCGCCATACACGACGTAGTCGGTTTTCTTGGAAACGCTGCCGGCGACCTTGCCGCCTCGGGCCATTATCTGCGCCTTCGCTTCGTCGCGTGTCATCGCCGACAGGGTGCCGGTCAGCACGAAAATCTTGCCGACGAGCGGGCCTTCGGCAGGCCGCGCGACCGGCTCGTTCTCCTCCCAGTGCACCCCGGCCCGGGTCAGCTCATCGATCACTTCCTGGTTGTGCTTCTCGGCGAAAAAAGCTGTGATTCGCGAGGCAACGACCGGACCAACGTCCGGCACCTCCTGCAGCCCCTCCTCGCCGGCCCGCATGATCGGCTCGAGCTTGCCGAAATGTGCGGCCAGGGCGACAGCAGTGGACTCGCCTACCTCGCGGATACCCAGGGCATACAGGAACCGCGCCAACGTCGTTTCCCGGCCCCTGTCGATCGAGGCGAGCAGCTTCTCGGCGGATTTCTCACCCATGCGCTCCAGCGCCATGAGCTCGCCCTTCCCAAGCCCGAAAATGTCGGCCGGTGTCTTCAAGCGGTCGAGCGCAACAAGCTGCTCGATCAGCTTCGCCCCGAGCCCGTCGATGTCGAGCGCCCGCCGCGAGACGAAATGCTTCAGCGACTCGATGCGCTGGGCAGCGCAGAACAGCCCGCCCGTACAGCGCGCCACGGCTTCGCCCTCGACCCGAACGACCGCCGAGCCACACACCGGGCACTCCTCCGGCACGCTCACGGCCTTGGCGCCCTTCGGCCGCCGCTCCGGCACGACCTGCACCACTTCGGGAATGACGTCCCCGGCGCGGCGCACGATCACCGTGTCGCCGATCCGTACGTCCTTGCGGTGCATCTCGTCCATATTGTGCAGCGTCGCGTTGCTGACCGTCACACCGCCCACGAACACGGGCTCCAGGCGTGCCACCGGCGTCAGTGCGCCGGTACGGCCGACCTGGAATTCCACGTCGCGTACCACCGTCAGCTCTTCCTGGGCCGGAAACTTGTGCGCGATGGCCCAGCGCGGTGCCCGTGACACGAAGCCCAGTTCGCGCTGGTAATCCAGCCGGTCGACCTTGTAGACGACGCCGTCGATGTCGTAGCTCAGGGCATCACGCCGTCGCCCGAGGTCCTCGTAGTAGGCCAGGCAACCGTCGATGCCCTGCACGACGTCCCGCTCCGGGCAGACCTTGAACCCCCACTCCCGCAGGCGGTCCAGCACCGCGCTGTGGCGGTCCGGCAGCGCGCCGTCCTCGAAGAGGCCGACCGAGTACACGTACATGTCCAGCGGCCGCGCCGCTGTCAGGCGCGGGTCCAGTTGCCGCAGGCTCCCGGCCGCGGCATTGCGCGGGTTGACGAAAGTCCTTTCTCCTTTCGCGATCGCCTGCTCGTTGAACTTGCGGAACCCGGCCCGCGGCATGAAAACCTCGCCCCGCACCTCCAGCCGGGAGGGGAACCGTGTGCCGGTGAGCCTGAGCGGCACACTCGCGATCGTGCGGACGTTGTGCGTGATGTCCTCGCCTTTTGTGCCATCGCCGCGGGTCGCGCCGCGCACGAGCGCGCCGTGCTCGTACAACAGGCTTACCGCGGCGCCGTCGAGTTTCGGCTCGACGGCGTAACCCAGGTCGGCATCGGGCTCGAGCTCCAGGCGTTCCGTCACCCGCCGGTGGAAGTCCCGCACGGCCTGTTCGCTGAACGCATTGTCGAGCGATAGCATCGGCCGTTCGTGCGTGACGGTGCCGAAGGCCGCGATCGGCGCGGCGCCGACCCGCTGCGTCGGCGAATCCGGCGTGACGAGCTCCGGGTCCTCCGCCTCGAGGGCCTGCAGCTCCTGCATCAGGCGGTCGTATTCGGCGTCGGGGAGCTCCGGTGCGTCGAGGACGTGGTAGAGGTGGTTGTGGTGGCGAAGCTGGGTTCTGAGGGATTCCAGCTTTTTCTTTGTCGCGGCGGAGGCGGTCATTCGGGGGCGTTCCATCCGGAAGCGGTGCTGTCGCCCGTGAGACGGGCTCCTACAGGGCGAGACGCGAAATCAGTGAGGTCAGGCTACCTTGATGCCGTGCTGGTACTGGATGATCTCCTCGCGCAGGTAGCGTTCCCGCTGGATGCTGAAGGTGCTGCCGGATTCGTCCAGCAGCTCGGCATTCAGCGATTTTGACAATGCGCGCCCGGCGGTCACCATCAGATCGTACGCCTGTGCGCCCTCGAGGGGGCCCGGCAGGACCATGAACAGACTGATGCCAGGAATCCGCTGCGCCTTGAGGTTGGCGAGGTCGAAGCTGCCGGGCTCCACGAGGCTCGCTGCGCTGAAAACGATTCGGTTCTCGTCGTCGGCGTCGTAGCGGTGGAAGATTCCGAACTTGCCGTGGCGCATGCCGATGCCGCGCAGCGTCAGGGCGAGCTCGTCGCCGGCGAAGGCGGTGTGGTGTTTGGCGACTACGCGGAGGGTGACGATTTTTTCCGCTGGGGTGGGGGCAGGGTCATCGGGGCGGTCGCCCGTGAGACGGGCTCCTGCAGGGCCCGTTTCGACGTCCGGGAGGGGATCGTCCGGGTCCAGCGAGGGTTCTATTCGGGGAGCATTGGCCGGCGACGGCGGTTTGGCCGCCTTCCGGTCCCGCTCGCGGCGGCTGTAGAGGTAGACCCCGACGATCACCAGCAGCCCGAACAGCAATAGCAACCAGCGCAGACCGTCCATACCGCTACTCTACTACCAGACTAGCTTGCTGCCATCTTGACCGCTTCGTCGAGGTCGACCGATACCAGCCGCGACACGCCCGGCTCCTGCATGGTCACACCCGTCAACTGCCGGGCCAGTTCCATCGTCACCTTGTTATGCGTGATGAAGACGAACTGCACCTTCTCCGACATCTCGTTCACGATGTTGCAGAAGCGACCGACATTGGCGTCGTCGAGCGGCGCGTCCACCTCGTCCAGCATGCAGAACGGCGCCGGATTCAGTTCGAAAATGGCGAACACCAGCGCGACCGCCGTCAGCGCTTTTTCGCCGCCGGACAGCAGGTGGATAGTGCTGTTGCGCTTGCCGGGCGGGCGGGCCATGACGCTCACGCCGGCCGCCAGGAGGTCGTCGCCACTGAGCTCGAGATACGCGTGGCCGCCGCCGAACAGCTTGGGAAACAAGCGCTTGAAGCCGCCGTCCACCTTGTCGAAGGTCTCGCGGAAGCGCGTCCGCGTCTCGCGGTCGATCTTCCGGATGGCACCCTCGAGCGTTGCGAGCGCGTTGTTCAGGTCCGCGAGCTGCGCGTCCAGGTATTCCTTGCGTTCCGAGTGCTCCTTGAACTCGTCGATTGCCGCGAGGTTGATCGGTCCGAGGCGCTCAATCCGCGTGCGGATCTTTTCGAGCTTTTCCTCCCAGCCCTCGATCCCGGCATCCTGCGCCATTTCCTGCAGGAGCACATCCAGCTCGAAGCTCGTCTGCTGAAGCTGCTCTGCCAGTCCTTCGCGGCGCACGCGGATTTCCTGCGTCGCCATCCTGGCTTCGCCGACGGCGCCCCGCGCCTCCTCGACGACCCGGTCGGACTGCATGCGGCGCTCGTCGCAAGCTTTCAGCTCGCTTTCGACCTGCTCGACGAGCCGCCGCGCCTCGTTCAGTTTCGCCTCGACCTCGACCCGCAGTGCGAGCTGGCTCTCCAGCTTACGGCTGTTTTCGGCGAGCGGCGCTTCGCTCTGCTCGAGCTGCTGGCGGATTTCCTGCTCGCGGCTGCCGAAGTGACGCAGTTGCGATTGCATGCGTTCGAGGCTTTGCGCCGCCGACTCCTTGCTGGAGCGGCGGTTCTCGAACTGGATCGCGATCGCATGCGCATTTCGACGGTCCTGCTCGGCCTGCTCGCGCACGCGCTTGAGCTCCTCCCGCAGCTCGTCGCGCTGGGCTTCCAGCGTGGTCCGCCTGATCTCGAGCTCAGCCAGCGTTTCCGTTGCCTGGGACGTGCGCATGCGCGATTCCCGGACCTGCTCCTCGGCGGCGAACTGCTCTTTCCCGATCGTGTCAGTTTCTTCCGCAATCGCCGCTTTGCGCGCGTTCGCCTGGTCCATGCGGTAGCGCATGGAATCGAGCTCGGCCTTCACTTCCGAGTACTCGCCCAGCAGCGCGCTCGCGTCCTGCTGCAGCGTTTCGCGGCGCTCTTCGAGCTGGTTCAGGCGTACCCGGCCGTCTTCCTGCAGTCTGCGCGCACTGTCGCTACGGGCCCGCAAGTCGCGCACTTCGCCCGCCAGCCGGCGCATCTCGTGCTCGCGCGCCAGAATGCCGGCTTTGGCGTCGCGATCCTTCGAGACCCGCAGCCAGGACTGGCTCAGCCACACGCCGTCCGGCGTGATCACGGATTCCGCGGGTTCCAGCGTTGCACGCGCCTGCAACGCGGCATTGAGCGACTCCGCTGTGCGCACCGACGCCAATAGCTGCGCGATCGCCACCGGTGCGTTGGCGACCTTGCTCAACAGCGATTCGGCACGCGGTAGCTGGTCGTGCTTCACGTCCGTCAGCAACGTCACGGTGCCGCTCTGCAGCTTGGCGATGCCGGCCGCCGCTTCCGCGATATCGCTGACGCAGACCGCCTGCAGGTATTGACCGAGCACCGTTTCCACGGCCCGCGCCCAGCCCTCCTCCACTTCGAGCGACTGGACCACGCGTCTGGCATCGGCGAGCCCGCTCGCGGCGAGCCAGCTCTGGACATGTTCGTCGCTCTGCCCCAGTGCTGCTTTCTGCACGGCCTGGAGCGACGTGTACTTGCCTTCCGTGGACTGCAGTGCCGCGCGGCGCTCGTCGACCAGCGCCGTGAGCTTCTGATCCTGCTCGCGGAGCTTCCGGACCTGGTCCGTGATGTCGGTCAGCGCGCGATCGAATTCGTCGCGCGCCTGGCGTTTGCGATACTCCTGCACGGCGATTCTTTCGAAATCCGCCTTGAGGTGGTCGGTGCTCGCGGCGCTAGCCGCCTCATCGAGCTTGCGGCGCCGCTCGGTAAGACTCTTGAGCCGCGATTCGAGCTGTTCCGAGCGCGTCTGCTCGACGCTGACGACCTGCTGGGCCTCACCGGCCGCGAAGGTGTAGGTCTCCCATTGCTGCTGCCACTCGGCCAGCGCTGCCTCGGCACGCTCGAGTGACGCGAGCGAGCGCCGCTCGCTTTCCTTCGCGCGCTCGAGGCCCGGCACCAGTTCGTTCAGGGAAAGCTGGAGCTGCTCGATCTCGCTCTCGTCCTTGCTGATGTGCCCCGCGATTTCGCGCGCGCCTTCGATGGCCTGCTCCAGGTCTTTCCGTTGCCGCTCCCGCAGCTCCCGGGCATGCTCGATGGATTGCTCGAGGCGCGCGATCTCGGACCCGGCACGGTAGAAGCGCGCCTGCACCTCGTTGAACGCGTCGGTGCGCTCGCCCTGCGCGACACGGCCGCGCTCGATGTTCGCCTCGATTCCCCGTTGCTCGGCCACCGCGGCTTCCAGCGCCGTCTCACGTTCGCTCAAACGCGCGCCCGCCTCGCGTGCCCGCTCGTCGAGCTCGCGCAGCCTGAGCGCCAGCAGCTCCGCCGCGGTGCGCCGTTCGTCGTTCTTCAGCCGCCCGTAGCGCTCCGCCGTCTTCGCCTGGCGGTCGAGGTGCTTTATCTGCTTCTCGACCTCTTCGAGCACGTCCATGAGCCGGTCGAGGTTTTCTTTCGTATGCCGGATCCGGTTCGACGTCTCCCGCCGCCGCTCCTTGTACTTGGAGATCCCCGCGGCTTCCTCGAGGAAGACCCGCATCTCCTCGGGCTTCGCTTCGATGAGTCGGGAGATCATCCCCTGCTCGATGATGGAGTAGCTGCGCGGCCCGAGGCCGGTGCCCAGGAATACGCCGGTGATGTCCTTGCGCCGGCAGCGCGTGCCGTTCAGGTAATAATTGGAGATGCCGTCCCGCGACACCTCGCGGCGGATCGCGATTTCGGCGTACTTCGCGTACTGCCCTTCGAGCGTGGTCTCCGTGTTGTCGAACAGGAGCTCGACGGACGCCGTCCCGATCGGCTTGCGCGAGCTCGAGCCATTGAAGATCACGTCGGTGAGAGAATCGCCCCGGAGCCTGCTGGCGGAGCTCTCCCCCATGACCCAGCGAACCGCATCGATCACGTTCGATTTCCCGCAGCCGTTCGGGCCGACGACGCCGACCAGGTTGCTGGGAAAGGGAATGAGGGTGGGGTCTACGAAGGATTTGAAGCCGGCCAGCTTGATCTTGCTGAGTCGCATCAGTCGGTTGTACGCCATTCGCCCATCGAATCGCGCTAGTCTAAAGTAATTCGGCGGATAAAACGATGTCGCCGGCCGGGGACAGGAAGCGCCTCCGCCCGCTGCCTCGCCTCACGCCCGACGGGGCCTCCGGGCGCCTGCCAGTGCGTTTTCGGGCACGGTCCGCAAGCGATTCCGGACCCGTTTTCCAGCCCTTCGCGGCGGCGCCCGACAAGGCCGCAAAACGCCTGTTTTTTGGGCTTCCATGTTGGGGCAAGCGATGTATAATTCCGCGTTTTTCTCAGACCCCGCAGGTGTCCGGATGCCCGCAAAAAGAGCGGCGAGCAGGAAGCGTAAAAGCGCCGGAACCAGCAGGAAGAAGGCCGCTCCGCGTAAAGCGGCGGCCGGCAGGAAAACCACAGGTAGCAATCGCAAAGTGAGCCCTCAAAAGTCCAGTGCAAAGTCCAGAGTGACAGCAACATCGAGGAGCAGAACCGCTGCTCGCAAAAAGGCCTCGAAGAAGACGGTGGCGCGGAAATCGGCCGCCCGGTCGACGAAGAAGACCGCGCGCAAGCCGGCCGCGAAAAAAGCGTCACGCAGTAAAGTGACGGCGAAGAAAACTGCCTCGCGCAAGGCGACGGGCAAATCGAAAAAGACGACCTCGAAGAAGTCGGCGTCACGTGCAAAGTCGCCGTCACGCAAGGCGGCAGCGCCGAAGAAAGCCGCAAAGAACAAGTCGAGCTCGAAAAAGGCAACCAGCTCGAAGAAGGCGTCGAGCTCGAAAACGGCTTCGAGCTCCAAAAAAACCTCGACTTCGATAAAGCGGACCGTCAACAAGGCTGGCCCGCACAACGGAGCGCCCGTCAAGCGCAACGGCGCGGCGGTGAGCCGGCGCTCCCGCCAGGACGTCCTGTCGGGGCCGATCCACGGGATCAAGCCGTACGTCATGAAGCGCGGCGAGGAATACATGAGCCCGCGGCAGCTCGCGCACTTCGAAGCCATTTTGCGCTCCTGGAAGCTCGAGCTGATGAACGAGGTAGACCGCACCGTGCATCACATGCAGGACGAGGCGGCCAACTTCCCCGATCCGAACGACCGCGCGACGCAGGAATCGGAATTCGGGCTCGAGCTGCGCACGCGGGATCGTGAACGGAAGCTCTTGCGCAAGATCGATTCGGCGCTGCAGCGCATCGAGGACGGCAGCTACGGTTACTGCGACGAGACCGGCGAAGAGATCGGGCTGAAGCGGCTGGAGGCACGCCCGGTGGCGACGCTCTGCCTCGAGGCGCAGGAGCGCCGCGAAATGGCCGAACGGCAGTTCCGGGATCGGGACGACCGTTACCGGTGATGTGGCTGCACTGAGCATCCGCTGAACGCGTTGATTCACGGCGAGCGCGGCTGACGGCAGGCACGGTCGAAAACGGGGGGTCGCCCGTGGGACGGGCTCCTACAGAGAAGGCCGCGGAGAGCTTCGGACGCATGGCGAACCCCGCTGCTCCCCGGTACGTCGGCCGCTTTGCGCCCTCGCCCACGGGAGCGTTGCATTTCGGCTCGCTCATGGCCGCCGTCGCGAGCTGCCTCCAGGCGAAGTCGCAGAACGGGCTCTGGCTGGTGCGCATGGAGGATATCGATCCGCCGCGCGAGCCGCCCGGCGCCGATACCCTCATCCTGCGCGCGCTCGAAGCCTACGGCTTGGCCTGGGACGGTCGCGTTCTCTACCAGAGCACGCAGGACCAGTGGCACCGTGAGCTCATCGACCGGCTGGTGGCCGAAGGCTCGGCCTACCCTTGCGGCTGCTCGCGCAATGAGCTCGCCGGGGCGGCGCGCGGTCCGCTCGGACCGATCTACGCCGGCACCTGCCGAAGCGGCAGCACCGCTTCGCGAACCGCGATTCGCCTCCGCACGACCGATGAACCGGTCGGCTACGAAGACCTGCTGCAGGGCCCGCAATCGCAGCGGCTGGAATCCGAGTCCGGCGATTTTGTGATCCGCCGCCGCGACGGTCTGATCGCCTACCAGCTCGCGGTTGCCGCCGACGATTCGGCGCAGGGCATCACCGAGGTGATGCGGGGCATCGATCTGATGGATTCGACGCCGCGGCAGCTTCACCTGCAGCGCCTGCTGGGGTTTGCGACGCCGCAATACGCGCACCTCCCGGTAGCGGTCGACGCGCGCGGCCGGAAGCTCAGCAAATCCACCGGCGCCCGCGCGGTCCCGATCGGCGAGCCGCGCCCGGTCCTCGTGCGGGCGCTGCAGGCGTTGGGCCAGGCGACGCCGGCCGGGCTGGCGGACGGGAGTCTCGACTCGATCTGGAGCTGGGCCCGGGAGCACTGGACCCCGGCCGTGCTCGTCTCGCAGCGGTGTGTACCGTGCCCTTTGGCGACAGCGGAAAATGGGCTATCGTCTTCCGGCAGCAGCAGCCCGTAAAAGCGCTCATGGATGCGAAACGCGCCTACCGTACAACAATCGAGACCGCCCCGGCCGGCCGGGCGCCGGGACACTTGACACGAGGGCTTTCGATATCCTACTTTGGGCCTTGCAGCAGGGATACGCTCCCCCGCCCCCTGCTGCGCATGCCTGAAGGAGTTCACACTCCACGGCGGGCCCCTCGCGCAAGCGGGGGGCCTTTTTTGTGCGCGAGACAATGAACGAGGTCACCGGAATCCCGCGCGCCGGCGGCAGCCGGGCCGGCAGCGGCGATGCCGGGAGGACTCGCGGCGGCCGCATCATCCAAAGCGGCTTCCGGCCCGCGCGCTGGCTGCGCAACCGGCACCTGCAAACGATCTACCCGTCCATACCGATCCCGGGGGTGCCCCGGCCGCCGCTCGTGCGGGAGGCACTGGAATTGCCGGACGGCGACGTGACCGTGGTCGACTGGCTCAACGAGTTCCCGGACGCGATGGCGACATCGCCGCTCCTGATTGTGCTGCACGGGCTCGAAAGCTCCGCGCAATCGACGTACGCGCGGCAGCTCCTGCACGCGGCTTCGGCGCACGGCTGGCGCGCCGCCGTGCTGCACTTCCGGGACTGCGGCGATTACTGCAATCGGCTTCCCCGCCGGTATCACGCCGGAGAAACCGACGACATCCGCTACTTTCTCCGCAAGCTGCGCACCGACGGCCATCAAGGACCGCTCCTCGCCGCAGGCTTTTCGCTGGGCGGTAACGTGCTGCTCAAGTATCTGGGCGAAAGCGGCAGGGAGACGCCGCTCACGGCCGCGGCCGCCGTGAGCGTGCCCCTGAATCTGCACTTGGCCGCTACCGCCCTTAGCAAAGGGTTTTCAAGAGTTTACCAACGTTACCTCTTAAAACGGATGAAGGCTTCGATCGTGCGGAAATTCAACCGCTACACGGCGGCCTTTGACTGGGATCGTGCCCTGAACGCGCGGACCTTCGCCGAATTCGATGACGCCGTAACCGCGCCCCTGCACGGGTTCACCGACAAGGACGAGTACTACGACCGGTGCAGCTCCGGCGCGTTTCTCGATCGCATCGAACGGCCGGTACTCATCATCAACGCCCTCGACGATCCGTTCATGACGCCGGACGTCATCCCGGACGAAACCGGCCTGTCGGAATTCGTGACCATGGAAGTGAGCGCAGCCGGAGGCCACGTCGGCTTCGTTCACGGCGGCACGCCCTGGCGGCCGCGCTATTACCTGCCGCGGCGCATCATCGAATTTCTCGAGCCCCACCTCACGTCGGACGACGCGGTGCCGAAGGCGATCCCGGGGCTTTGAGATTGCGGGCGAAGGTGATCTGGTGCCGGGTGCCGTGCTGATCTGGTGCCGGGTCGTACTTTCGTACTTGTTGTCAGACAGCTATCACCTGTACAAGACCAATGGGTGCAACAAGTACGAAAGTACGACCCGGCACCAGATCAGTATATATCAGGCGGCTTCGTCGACCGCTTTCATCGAGAGGCGGACACGGCCCTGGCGGTCGACTTCGAGCACCTTCACGCGGACGATGTCACCTTCGGAGAGCTTGTCGCTGACTTTCTCGACGCGTTCGTTCGAGATCTGCGAAATGTGCACGAGCCCGTCCTTGCCGGGCAGGATCGTGACGAATGCCCCGAAATCCATCAGCCGCGCGACGCGGCCTTCGTAGATCTGGCCAACCTCGACGTCGGCCGTGATCAACTCGATGCGGCGGCGCGCTTCCTTGCCGGAAGCACCGTCGACCGACGCGACCTTCACGGTGCCGTCGTTCTCGATGTCGATCGTGGCGCCGGTTTCCTCGGTGATCGAGCGGATCACCGCACCGCCCTTGCCGATGACCTCCCGGATCTTTTCCGGGTCGATCTTGAAGGTCATGATCGTCGGCGCCCACTCGGACATTTCGCTGCGCGGCGCGCTGATCACGGCGTTCATCTCGCCCAGGATGTGCAGGCGCGCGTCCTTCGCCTGCGCCAGCGCGGTGCTCATGATCTCGCGCGTGATGCCCTGGATCTTGATGTCCATCTGCAGCGCCGTGACGCCGTCGCTCGAACCGGCCACCTTGAAGTCCATATCGCCGAGGTGGTCCTCGTCACCGAGAATGTCGGTGAGAACGGCGAAGCGATCGCCTTCCTTCACGAGGCCCATCGCGACACCGGCGACCGCCGCCTTGGTCGGCACGCCCGCGTCCATGAGCGCGAGGCTCGACCCGCAGACCGACGCCATCGAGCTCGAGCCGTTGGACTCGGTGATCTCGGAGACCACGCGGATGACGTAGGGGAATTCTTCCATGTTCGGCATGACCGCGCTGATGCCGCGGCGCGCCAGCTTGCCGTGGCCGATCTCGCGGCGCTTGGGCGAGCCCATGAAGCCGGTCTCCCCGACCGAGTACGGCGGGAAGTTGTAATGGAACATGAACGGTTCCTTCCGCTCGCCCTCGATCGCATCGATGATCTGTGCGTCGCGGCCGGTGCCGAGCGTGGCTGCCACGATCGCCTGGGTTTCGCCCCGGGTGAAGATGGCCGAGCCGTGCGCCCGCGGCAGGACCCCGACCTGGATGTCGATCGGCCGTACCGTCTTCCGGTCGCGGCCGTCGATGCGCGGCTCGCCCTGCAGCACGCGGTCGCGCACGATGCGCTTCTCGAGGCGGGAGAGGGCGTTTTTCACTTCCTCTTCGCTCCAGCGCGCGCTTTCGTCGGCCGCGAGCACGGCGATGGCCGCGTCTTTCGCTGCGGCAACCTTGTCGCGGCGCTCGCCCTTGTCGGTGATGCGGTAGGCATCGGCAAGGCCCTGCTCCGCCTGCCGGGCGACGGCCGAGTCGAGCTCTTCATCCGCTGCCGGCGGCTGCCAGTCCCAGGCCGGCTTGCCGGCCTCGGCCGCGAGCTCGTTGATTGCCTGGATCGCCGTTTGCATCTGCTCGTGGCCGAACATCACGGCGCCGAGCATGACGTCCTCGGATAGGCCCTTCGCCTCGGATTCGACCATGAGCACTGCGTCGGCCGTGCCGGCGACCACGAGCTCGAGATCCGATTCCTGCAGCGCCTCCACGCCGGGGTTGAGCAAGTAGTTGCCGTCCCGGTAACCCACCTTCGCGGCGCCGATCGGGCCCGCGAACGGCATGCCGGACAGCGCCAGCGCCGCGGACGCGCCGAGCAGCGCGGGAACGTCGGGATCGACGTCGGGATTCAGGGAGATGACGGTGGCGACAACCTGCACTTCGTTGGTGAAGCCCTTCGGGAAGAGCGGGCGCAGGGGACGATCGATGAGGCGCGAGGTGAGCGTTTCCTTTTCGCTCGGACGGCCTTCGCGCTTGAAAAAGCCGCCGGGAATCTTGCCCGCGGCGTAGGTCTTCTCCTGGTAATTGACCGTCAGGGGGAAAAAGTCGCGGCCGGGGTCGGCCGTTTTCCGGCCGACGGCGGTGACGAGCACCATCGTATCGGCCACGTTGACCAGGACGGCCCCGTCGGCCTGTCGCGCAATTGCGCCTGTCTCGAGGCTTACCTCGTGTTCACCGTATTTAAAAGTCTTCCTGATTGCGTTCACTATATTACTCGGGTAATGAATGGGTAGGCGCGGACCGGCACTAGCCCGCTACTGGGCCGACCAATCGCTGGTGTCCTGTCCCGTAAATAACTGCGGTATTCCGGTCGCGGATTTTCGTGCCTGGCAAGGCGCGGCGACGAGTAATAGCACCGCTATTGCGAGGAGCCGCAACGCCGCCAGGTGCGAAAAGACGCAGCGGAATGCCGCAGTTATTTGCGGGACAGGACACTAACATAGCCGGAGGCGCCGCGATCGTGAGATCAGCGACGGAGACCAAGCCGGTTGATCAGCTCGCGGTAGCGATCCTGGTCTTTGGCTTTGAGATAGTCGAGCAGCTTGCGCCGCTTGTTGACCATCTTCAGCAGACCCTGGCGGGAATGGTGATCCTTGACGTGCTTTCCGAAATGTTCGGTCAGCTCGGAAATCCGCGCGGAGAGCAGCGCTACCTGGACCTCGGGGGAGCCGGTATCGGCTTCGCCGCGCGAGTATTCGGTAATGATGCTGCTCTTGTTTTCACCGGAAAGTGACATTTCTAAAGACACTCCAATCTGTCTCTGTATCTCTGGCCCTTGTTTCGAGCGCGCTATTCTAGCGGCTGATCGGGGCCAGTAACAGACTCAATCGATTAAAAATCAGGGATTCCCCTGCGGGGTCCCCACGTTCATGATCCGGCGCGGTGCGAGCTTGCCGTCCGGGCCGAATTCCCCGATCCCGAGGAACCCGTCGCCATCTGCATACACCCGCACCGGGCCTCGAGCTCCGGCGCCGCCGCCGGCGGCCACGGCCTGGCCGTCGACGAAGCGCCGGGCGGCCTCCGGGCGCAAGCGCTCCACCGGCCACCCGGCGAGGGCCGCATCGACCGGCAGGAGCCGTTCCCGGAGCGCGCCTGCGGCCGCGAGCTTTTCCACCTGCCCGAGATCGAGCATGTCCGCGGAGCGAAAATCGCCCACGGACTCCCGGTGCAGGCTGGCCGTGTGGGCGATCGTGCCCGCCGTCCTGGCGAGATCCTCGACCAGCGTCCGCACGTACGTGCCCTTCGAGCACTGCACCCGGAACACCAGCCGCCGGCCGTGCGCTTCGAGCAGCTCGAGCCAGCGGATCCGGATCCGGCGCGGGGGCCGATCGACCACCTCGCCCCGCCGGGCCAGCTCGTACAGGCGCTTGCCGTCCTGTTTGAGGGCCGAGTACATCGGCGGCACCTGCTCGGTCTCGCCGACGAAGCGCGCGAAGATCGGCTCCCAATCACCAGCGGTGAGCGCCGGCACCTCGGCCGTCGCCGTGATCTCGCCGTCGGCGTCGCCCGTGTCGGTCGCCTCGCCGAGGCGCGCCGTCACGCGGTAGATCTTGTCCGCGTCGAGCAGCCAGGCGCTGACCTTGGTCGCCTCGCCGAAGCACAGGGGCAGCATGCCGGTGGCGGCGGGGTCGAGGCTGCCGGTGTGGCCCGCTTTTTTCGCCCCGAGCAGCCGCTTCACCTTCTGCAGCGCACGGTTCGACGTCAGGCCGGCGGGTTTGTTCAGGAGCAACAGGCCATCAATCGGCCGCGACTCGTTCACGTGTCGTCGCCGTTCGGCTTGGCGGAGTCGATCAGGCGGCTGATTTCGAAGCCATGCGCGATGCTGTCGTCGTGCACGAACCGGAGCTCCGGGACGTGGCGGATCTCCAGCTCGCGGCCGAGGCGGCGCCGCAGAAAGCCGGCGGCGCGCTCCAGGCCTGCCTGCACCGGCACCGGATCGCCGTCCGGGTCCAGCAGGCTGAAATACACCCGGGCCACGCTCAGGTCGCGCGACAGGTCGACCGCGGTCAGCGAGACGTCCTTCAGGCCCGGATCCTTGACTTCGAAGCGCAAGAGCCCGCTCAAGGAGCGCTGCACCTGGGCGCCCAGTCTCTGGTGGCGTGAAAACTCGCGCGGCATGCGATCGGAAGCGTTATCGCTGTACAGAAACAAACGACGTGAACAGCGTCAGTCGAGCTTGCGCGCCACTTCGATCCGCTCGTAGCACTCGATCTGGTCGCCGACCTTGACGTCATTATAGTTCCTCACGCCGATACCGCATTCCGTGCCGGCCCGCACTTCGTTCACGTCATCCTTGAAACGGCGTAGCGACTCGAGCTCGCCCTCGAAGATAACGACGTTGTCGCGCAGCACCCGGATCGGATTGGCGCGCCTCACGTAGCCTTCGGTGACGATGCAGCCGGCAATCTGGCCGAACTTCGGCGAAGTGAACACTTCCTTGACCTCCGCAAGGCCCACGATGTTTTCGCGGATCTCCGGCGCCAGCAGGCCGCTGACGGCCGCTTTGATGTCGTCGATCGCCTCGTAGATGATGCTGTAGTAGCGGACGTCGACGCCCGATTCCTTGATCGCGTTCCGCGCGGCGCTGTCGGCGCGCACGTTGAAACCGATGATGGTCGCGTTGGAGGCGGCCGCCAGCGTGGCGTCGGATTCGGTGATACCGCCAACACCGGAGCTGATGACCTTCACTTTCACTTCGTCGTTGGAAAGCTTGGTCAGCGCGTCGCGTAGCGCTTCGGTGCTGCCGTGCACGTCCGATTTGATGAGGAGCGGCACCACCGCGCCCTCGGCTTCGGTCATCTGGCTGAACACATCCTCCATCTTCGCGGCCTGCTGCTGCGCGAGCTTCGTCTCGCGCGACCGGCTCTGCCGGAACTCGGCCACTTCCCGCGCTTTCCGCTCGTTCTTGACGACCAGGAAGTCGTCACCGGCATTCGGCGTCTTCGACAATCCGAGCACGACCACCGGTGTGGAGGGGCCGGCCTTGTCGATCTGCTGCTGTGTTTCGTCGAACATGTTACGAATGCGGCCGTATTCCTCGCCCGCGATGATCATGTCACCCTGCTTGAGCGTGCCGGCCTGCACGAGCAGCGTCGCGACCGCGCCGCGGCCCTTCTCCAGGCTCGATTCGATCACGAGGCCCTGTGCCGGGCCTTCCGCGACGGCGCCGAGGTCCATCACCTCCGCCTGCAGCAGGATCGAGTCGAGCAGGTTGTCGACGCCGTCGCCTGTCATGGCGGAGACGTTCACGAACAGGTGCTCGCCGCCCCATTCCTCCGAGATCACCTCGTGCTGGGACAGCTCGTTCTTCACGCGGTCCGGATCCGCGCCTTCCTTGTCCATCTTGTTGATCGCGACCACGATCGGCACCTCGGCGGCCCGCGCGTGCTGGATCGCTTCGACGGTCTGCGGCTTGACGCCGTCATCCGCGGCAACCACGAGAATCACGATGTCGGTCGCCTGGGCGCCGCGCGCGCGCATGGCGGTGAACGCGGCGTGGCCCGGCGTGTCCAGGAACGTGATGCCGCCCTTGTCGGTTTCCGCGTGATACGCGCCGATGTGCTGCGTGATGCCGCCGGCTTCGCCCGCGGCGACCTTGGTGCGGCGGATGTAGTCGAGCAGCGAGGTCTTGCCGTGGTCGACGTGCCCCATGATGGTGACGACCGGCGCCCGCGGCACCTTCTCGCCCGTGGGCTGCTCGTCGGCGAGCAGGTCCTCGTCCACCGCCGTGCCGCTGATCGGCTTCGCGCTGTGCCCGAGCTCCTCGACTACCAGCGTCGCCGTGTCCTGGTCGATCACCTGGTTGATGGTCACCATGGCGCCCATGTTGAAGAGCACCTTGATGACCTCGTTGGCCTTCACGGCCATGCGCTGCGCGAGCTCCGAAACCGCGATCGTGGCCGGGATCTCGACTTCGCGGACGACGGGCGCCGTCGGGCGCTCGAAACCGTGCTGGCCGTCGGTGCTGATCGATACCGGGCGGCGCCGCGACGTCGTCTTGCGCCTGCGGCGCCCGCTCTTGTCGCCGGCGACGTGGAGCTCCTTGCGCCCGTAGCGGGTCTCCGTGGCCTTCTGCTTCTCTTTCTGGCGGCGCTCGCGCGCGTCCTGCTCCGCGCGCTCGAGGCGCGCCTTCTCCTCGGCCGCAGCTTTGGCGGCGGCTTCCTGGGCGTTCTGCTCGGCCTGCTGCTTGGCCTCCTCTTCCTTGCGCTGGTCTTCCTCCGCTTTCGCCTGCTGTTCCTTCTCAGCCTTCAGGCGCTCCCGCTCGCGCTTCTCGGCTTCGACGCGCTCTTCCTCTTCGCGGCGCTTGGCGTCAAGCGCTTCCTGTTCCTGCTGCGCCTGCTTTTCCAGCACGTCGCGCTTCATGTAGGTGCGCTTGCGGCGCACTTCGACATTGACCGTGCGCGAGCGGCCCTGGGCGCCGGACAGGCGCAGTTCCGACTGCGACTTGCGCTTCAACGTGATGCGGCGCGGCGCGGCAGCCGTCGCCGACGTGTCCTCCTGCCCGTGGCTGCGCCGGAGGTGCGTCAGCAGCTCGAGCTTCGCATCCTCGGTGATCGTATCGTCGGAACCACGGACCTTGATCCCGGCTTCGTCAAGCTGGGTAATCAGCTTGTCCACCGGGACTTTCAGTACATCCGCGAATTGTGCGACCGTTACGTCCGCCATTCTTCTCTCCTGTTGGAGCCCGTCTCACGGGCGATTCCGTTCGGCGAGCTCCTGTCGCCCGTGAGACGGGCCCCTACATGCAAAATTCCAGTTCCGCGCGTTATTGCGCCTGCTGTTCCGCTTCGAACCAGTGCGCGCGTGCCTTCATGATCAGCGCGGCGGCCGCTTCCTGGTCCATGTCGTTGATGTCGAGCAGGTCGTCCACCGCGAGCTCGGCGAGATCCTCGCGCGTTACGACGCCCTCGCTTGCCAGCTTGAACGCCAGGCCCTTGTCCATGCCCTCGAGCGTCAGCAGGTCTTCGGCGGGTTCCGCCTCGTCGATCTTCTCTTCCTGCACGATGGCCTGCGTGAGCAACACGTCGCGCGCGCGGTTCCGGAGCTCGTTGACGATGTCCTCGTCGAATTCCTCGATTTCCACCAGCTCGGAGGTCGGCACGTAGGCCACTTCCTCGATAGTCGAGAAGCCTTCCTGCACGAGAATCAGCGCGACTTCCTCGTCGACGTCGAGTTGCTTCGTGAACAGATCGAGCAGCTCGCGCATTTCAGACTCGCTCTTCTGCTCGGCGTCCGTTTCGGTCATCACGTTCAGCTCCCAGCCGGTCAGCTCGCTCGCCAGCCGGATGTTCTGCCCGCCGCGGCCGATCGCCTGCGACAGCTTGTCCTCGTCGACGGCGACATCCATGCTGTGCGCGTCCTCGTCCACTACGATCGACAGCACCTCGGCGGGCGACATGGCGTTGACCACGAACTGTGCCGGGTTCTCGTCGTACAGGATGATGTCGACGCGCTCGCCGGCCAGTTCGTTCGAGACGGCCTGCACGCGCGAGCCGCGCATGCCGACGCAGGCGCCGACGGGGTCAATGCGCGGGTCGTTGCTCTTCACGGCGATCTTCGCGCGCAGCCCCGGGTCGCGAGCGGCGCCGAGGATGTCGATCAGGCCCTGGCCTACCTCGGGCACCTCGATCTTGAAGAGCTCGATCAGGAACCGGGACGAGGTGCGGGTCATGAAGAGCTGCGGGCCGCGGGGCTCGGAGCGCACTTCGGTGAGCAGCGCTTTCATGCGGTCCTGCGGCCGCACGGGCTCGCGCGGCACCATCTGGTCGCGCGCCACGAAGCCTTCGGCGTTGCCGCCGAGGTCGATGATCGTGCCGTTGCGATCGACTCGCTTCACGAGTCCGGAGAGCAGCTCGCCTTCGCGGTCCTTGTATTCCTCGACGACCTGCTGGCGTTCGGCCTCGCGCACCTTCTGCACGATGACCTGCTTCGCGGTCTGGGCCGCGATGCGGCCGAACTCGACCGATTCCATCGGCACTTCCACGTAGCCGCCCGGTTGCGCATTTTCGTCGATATCCAGCGCGTCCTCCAGGCGCAGCTCGCGGTCCGGGACCTCGAGCTCCGTCGAGTCGTCCTCGAACACCAGCCAGCGGCGGAAGGTGTCGTAATCGCCCGATGTGCGGTCGATCGCGACCCGCACGTCGATGTCCTCACCGTGGCGCCTGCGGGTCGCGGACGCGAGCGCGGCTTCGATCGCCTCGAATATGATTTCCTTTTCGACGCCCTTTTCATTCGAAACGGCATCGACGACCATCAGTATTTCTTTGCTCATCAGCTTTTACTTCCCCACGAGTCGCTTACAGCGACGGCACCAGCCGCGCGGATTCGATCGCCGCCAGGCTCAAGCCATGCGACACTCCGTCCACCTCGACCTCGATTCTTTCCTCACCCGCGGCCATCAACTTGCCGCGAAAATTGCGCCGCCCCTCCACGGGAGCGCGCAGCTTGATCCGCACGTCGTGCCCGACGAAACGCTGGAAGTGCTCCGGCTTCGTGAGCTTCCGGTCGAGCCCCGGCGAGGAGACTTCCAGCACGTAATGCCCCGGGACCGGGTCCTCGACGTCCAGCAACGAGCTCAGTTGGCGGCTGACGGCTTCGCAGTCCGACAGGTCGACGCCTTCCGGCTTGTCGATGAACACGCGGATCACGCCGTCTTTTCCCCCGACCTTGAGCTCGAGGTCCGACAGCTCGTATCCCATTCGTTCCACGGCGGGTTCCAGCAGCCTGGTCAGTTCTTCACCAGTCATTTAAAACCACCACCTGAATCCGTGCCCTACAAACAAAAAATGGGCCTTCGGCCCATTCCCAATGCTGCGCGCTGATCCATCCAGGAATCACCCGGCACTAACCTTTCAGTTGAGAGCGGGCAACAAAAAACCCCGTAGCGGGGTTTCATGGCTGCCAGGACCCTGACAGCAGGGGCAGGATTTTCGTGTCGCGGCTTCCGCCGGCAAACACGCCAAACTACCTGAACCCCATCGCGCAGTCGCGGGATTATACGGGAAGGCGATGCGCCTGCGCAACGGTCGGAAGCCTGCGCTGCAGGAGCCCGTCTCACGGGCGATTCGGCGGTCGGCGCAGGTCGCCGTGAGACGGGCTCCTACTTGCGTGTTCCCGCTATTTCCATTATTCTGGAACTATGGAAAAATTAGACGCCATCGGCGCCCTGGCCGCCCTCGCCCAGGAGTCGCGCCTCGACATCTACCGGCTGCTGGTGCAGGCCGGCAGCGCCGGGCTTCCGGCGGGCCGTATCGGGGAGCGCCTCGGACTGCCGCCGGCGACGCTCTCGTTTCACCTGAATCAGCTCCGGCAGGCGGGGCTGATCACGTTTCAGCGGCAAGGCCGTTCCCTCCTCTATGCCGCCGAATACGAGGCAATGGACGACCTGCTCGCCTATTTAACCGAGAACTGCTGCCAGGACGACACTTGCGATACGTCCGGGTGCCGCCCGGCAGCCGCTCGCCCCACCCACGCAGGAGAATCCGGGAATGAAACGCGTACACGTGCACGTCGCCGTTGACGACCTGGCGGAGTCGATCCGCTTCTACAGCACGCTCTTTGCCGCCGAGCCCGGCGTTCGGAAGGCGGACTACGCGAAGTGGATGCTCGAAGACCCGCGGCTGAACTTCGCCATCTCTGACCGCGCGGGCAGGCCCGGTATCGGACATCTCGGCATCCAGGTGGAGACGCAGGACGAGCTGCAGGAGGTCTATGCCCGGCTCCGCAAAGCGGATCGATCGATCCTGGAGGAAGGCGTCACGACCTGCTGCTATGCCCGTTCGGAAAAATCATGGATCTCCGATCCGCAGGGAGTGAGGTGGGAGACGTTCCTGACCAGCGGGGAGAGCACCGTTTACGGCCAGGACAGGGACCTGCCATCGAACGAAACCGGCAACGCCTGCTGCACGCCGGAAACGCCGCAGGGCGTGTGCTGCTCGCCGAAAGCCGAACTGGCGCCCGACGCGCCCTGCTGCGGGTAATCGAGGGATGGCGGCGGCCCCCATCCGGCCCCTGTTGCTGTGCACCGGCAACTCAGCGCGCAGCAGCATCGCCGCACCTCGCCGGCGCCGAGCTCGCGCACTTCAGACGGCTGGTTCCGGCACCGGCTTCAACGCCCTCAAATGGTAAAATCCCTGATCAAAGGTCGCGATCCTTTGGATGTCCCGCTGGTTTCCGACAGCCACCAGGGCAGAATCCGTGAAGCTGAGCCGACGCGACGGCTGCGTGGTGAACACGTACCACGACTCGTCGAAGTTTTCGGAGCATGGCACGAACTGAACCTCGCGTGCATTGAGCAGGATATCGCCGACCTCGACTGCCTTGGCCAAGCCGCGCCGTGCAAGCAGCACGGTCACGACTTCCAGAAAGACGTACTCGAGAAGGACGGGAGCGCCCCATTCGTCGGTGACGATCCGCTCCATGATTTCGACCGCGGCATCGTGATGAACGTCACGCGCGTTATGAAAGGCGACCAGGAAGCTCGAATCGAGCAGAATCACGCGTCAGACGCCGTAGACGATGCAATCGATTTCTTCACTCACTCGCTCGGAACCCTCGGCCCAGGGCTCCGGCTGCAGGTCGCGCAGGCTCCCACGCTTGCGAGCCTGACCGGGGCGAGCAAGGTACACCCGCATGGCCTCATTGACGGCATCGCCCAACGTCTTGCCCTCGGATGCCGCCCTTGCCTTCAGCTCGCGATAGATCTCCGGATCCAGATTTCGAATGGTGGTGTCCATGCGTTCATTGTCCACCGGTTTGTTGCGTTGTGCAACAAGTGTTACATGTATTCGTGAGCTACGGGGCAAAACCGGGCAATTGTGCAGCCCTCCGGTGCTTCCGGAAGGGCTCGCTTGTGTCGATACAGCGTATTGACATTGAATCCCCTCGGCAACAGAATCCGGCATGGCCGCGAGAGACCGATTCCTGCAGATCCGCGTGACTGCCACTGAAAAGAGCCTGATCGCCCGGGCTGCCGCGCGTGCGGGTGTGGACATGTCGCGCTGGGTGCTGGAAAGGGCCCTCCCCTCCGACCTGCGCCGCTTTCATCGACTGCTGGAAGCATTGGCCGCGGACAGTGCCAATCGCGCCTTCGTCCTCGCAGAGCTCAATGATTTTCTGTCCGCGCTGACCCCGGCGGCGTTTGCACGAGCGGTAGCCGAAACCTCAACGGCGGCACTCGATCCCTGGCTCGCTAATTACGTCGCGGCGATGGTCGAAACCGCGGCCCACAGGAAAGGGGTCGAACCGCCGGCCTGGACGGCATCGATCGCCGCTTTGCCGGAGCCGCGGTTCGGCAGCCCGCTGCAAAGCCTGCGGCTGCATTTGCTGGTGAATTCACCGCCGGCTTTCCGCCGCCGCAACCTCTTCATCGACTCGAGCATCGGCGATCGCGTATGACGGCAGCGCCGTTGTCGAAAGCGGAAATCATGGACCTTCTCGAGCGGCTGAACGGCGAGCTGCGG
>DASSBS010000070.1:0-22054 GCA_035698445.1 Woeseiaceae bacterium | reverse complement strand
CCCGGCACCCGGCACCCGGCACCCGGCACCGACCCGCGCGATAAGTACGAAAGTACGACCCGGCACCAGGCAGAGAAATGGGGACTGTTCCCATTTCCTCAACCCGCTCACGGCGTCCGGGCGCCATTGGCGGTAACATTCGCAGCTCCCCGGGGGTCAATGTGCCGGATGGGCGGAAAAACGGAAATGCATAGCAGGCGTGGAGTGCCGGTAACCAGGACAGCCGTGGCCGTGCTGGGGCTGCTTCTGGCGGCGGCGGCGGCGCGCGCGCAGGTCTTCGACAACAGGGAACGGGTCCTGCCGCCCGAGGAGGCCTTCCGTTACGCGGTCACCGATACCGGCAGCGCGCTGGAAATCGACTGGGTGGTGGCGGACGGTTACTACCTGTACCGGCAAAAGCTCGGCTTTGCGAGCAAGACGCCCGGTATCGCATTCGGCGAGGCCGAGCTGCCGGAGGGCCGGCGCCACGAGGACGAGTTCTTCGGCGTGCAGCAGGTCTATCGCGAGCGCTTTTTCGTCACCGTCCCGTACACGGTCTCGGGTGAACGGCCGCGCCGGCTCGAGCTCGAGCTCAGGCTGCAGGGCTGCGCCGATCTCGGCATCTGCTACCCGCCGCAGCGCTGGAGCGATTCCGTCCTGCTGGCGGCGGCGCAGGAGGAACCGAAGCTCGACCTAGGCAGCTTCGGCCGGGGCGCTTCCGAATTCCTGCCCGTCGACGAGGCGTTCCGGCCGCGCGCCGCCGCCCTCGACGGCAACACCGTCGAGGTGTCGATCGCCGTGGCGCCCGGCTATTACCTCTACAAGGACAAGATCTCCGCCGCTACCCGCTCCGGGCAGGTGCAGCTCGGCAAGCTCGACCTGCCGCCGGGCGACATGAAGGCGGATCCGTACTTCGGCGACACCGAGGTCTACCACGAGGAAGTCTTCGCGGAGCTGCCGGTGGCGCGCGCCACGCCGGAAGCGCTCGATCTCGAGCTTGCCTTGAGCTACCAGGGCTGCGCGGAGGACGGCATCTGCTACCCGCCGCAAACGCGGCACCTCACCGTGAGCCTGCCGGCGGCCACCGCGGTATCGGCGCTCGCCGCCGTGGACGCGAACGGGCCGCCGCTCTCTGAACAGGCCCGGCTCGCGGAGTTCATCGGCCACGCCAGCCTCTGGGCCATCGCCGCCACGTTCTTCGGAGCCGGCCTGCTGCTGGCCTTCACGCCCTGCGTGTTGCCGATGGTGCCGATCCTCTCCGGCATCATCGCCGGCGACGGCGACAACGTCGGGCCCGCGCGGGGGTTCACGCTGGCGCTGACCTACGTCGCGGGAATGGCACTCGTCTATACCGCGGCCGGGATCGTGGCCGGCGCCGTCGGCGTGCAACTGCAGGCGGTCTTCAACCAGCCCTGGGTGCTGGCGCTGTTCGCGGGTCTCTTCGTCGTGCTCGCGGCCGGGATGTTCGGCTTGTACGACCTGCAGATGCCCTCCTCCATCCAGAGCCGCCTCGCCACGATCAGCGGCCGCCAGCGTTCCGGCACGCTGATCGGGGCGTTCGTCATGGGCGCGCTGTCGTCACTGATCGTCACGGCCTGCGTCGCGCCGCCGCTCGTCGCCGCGCTGACGGTCATCGGGCAGTCCGGCGACGTCGTGAAGGGCGGCTGGGCATTGTTCGCGCTGAGCGTAGGGATGGGCGCGCCGCTCCTCATCGTGGGCGCCTCGGCCGGCCGGCTGCTGCCCGCGGCGGGGCCGTGGATGGTCGCAGTGAAGCACGCGTTCGGCTTCATGATGCTGGGGCTCGCCGTGTGGATGCTGTCGCGGGTCCTGCCGGGCGGCGTGACGCTCGCCCTCTGGGGCATTCTCGTGTTCATGGCCGGGGTATGGCTGGGCGGCCTGAGCACCTTGCCGGCGGGAGCCGCGGGTCCGCGGAAGCTCGGCAAGGGCTTCGGGCTGCTCGCGGTCATCTACGGCGCGGTGCTCGTGCTCGGGGCGCTCGCCGGCGGCAACAGCCTGCTGCGCCCGCTGGCCACCTTCAATGTAGCCGGCGGCCCGGCCGTCGTCGAGGAGCAGGGGCTGGCCTTCCAGCGCATCAAGACGGTCACCGATCTCGACCAGGCACTCACCCGCGCCGCGGCGGCGGGACAACCGGCGATGCTCGATTTCTACGCCGACTGGTGTGTCTCCTGCATCGAGATGGAGCGCTACACGTTCACCGACCCGCGCGTCCAGGCGGCGCTGGCCGGCACGCTGCTGCTGCAGGCGGACGTCACGGCCAACGACGCCGCGGACCAGGCGCTGCTGCAGCGCTTCGGCGTTTTTGGTCCGCCCACCATCATTTTCTTCGGGCCGGATGGCGTGCAACGCCGCGCATTCGACGTGGTCGGATACATGGACGCCGAAGCGTTCACCGCGCACGTGCGGCGGGCGACCGGCGCCGATTACGCGACCGCCCGATCCGAACCGGAAACCGACTGATGCAAAAAATACTCATCGTGCTGGTGCTGTTGGCCGCCGCTGCCGGCGGCTGGTTCGCGCAGCAGAAAACGAGCGAAAAACCCGCGGCTCCCCCGATGCGGGACATGGCCGCCGGCCCGGCGCATAACATGGCGGCTGGCCCGGAGCAGAACGCGCCGGCTGCCCCGGCGGGGCCGGTCGCGTTCACGCTGCCCGACCTCGAAGGCCACGCGCACTCGCTCTCCGAATGGGACGGCGAAGCGCGGCTGGTCAATTTCTGGGCGACCTGGTGCGCGCCGTGCCGGCGCGAAATCCCGCTGCTGAAGGAGACCCAGGCCGAGCACGGGGACGACAACCTGCAGGTCATCGGCATCGCCGTGGACGAGCGCGAGGCCGTGCTCGCCTATGCCGAGAGTGCGGATTTCAATTACCCGATCCTGATCGGCCAGGACGACGCCATTGCCGCGGCCGAATCGGCGGGCGTGCCGTTCATCGGGCTGCCGTTCACCATGGTGATCTCGGCGGACGGCGAGCTCGTCAAGACGCACATGGGCGAGATCGCGGCGGAGCAGATCGGCCAGATCGTCGACGTGCTCGAGCGGCTCGACGCGGGCGATATCGACCTCGCCGCAGCGCGCGAAGAGCTCGGGCCGCTGTAACCCCACGGTGCCGGGTCGTGGAACCCCACGGTGCCGGGTCGTACTTTCGTACTTGTTGCAAGCAGGCGGTACGGGTCTGATTCTTCAATCGCAACAAGTAGGGAAGTCCGACCCGGCACCGGTCGTCCCAATCGCAACAAGTACGGAAGTACGACCCGGCACCGGTCGTGCGGCGCCGATCGTGCGACCTGCAGCACAATTCTGCTCATTCGAGGTGGCCAAAGCTTGCCTCATCTGCCCTTAAAAGGGTTAAACTTGCCGCCAATTTCGGCAATCTGGTAGCAATCCAATCGAAATGGCCAGGCTCCTGCTCATCAACGGGCCGAACCTCAACCTGCTCGGCAGCCGCGAGCCCGGGGTCTACGGCCGGACCAGCCTCGCCGATATCGAGGCTACGCTGAGCAAAGAGGCCGGCAGGCTCGGGCACGAGCTCGCCGCTTTCCAGAGCAATGCCGAGCACGAGCTCGTGGAGCGCGTGCACCGCGCGGCCGCCGAAGGCGTCGAGTTCATCCTGCTGAACCCCGGTGCCTTCACGCACACCAGCATTGCGCTGCGCGATGCGCTGCTCGCCGCCGGCATCCCCTTCATCGAAATACACATAAGCAATACCTTCGCGCGCGAAGACTTCCGCAGGCAGAGCTACTTCAGCGACATCGCGGCCGGCTGTCTTTTCGGGCTCGGCGCTTACTCGTACGAATTGGCATTACAGGCTGCGGCACGGCAGCTTACCGCTGCCGAGGAAAGTTGATGGATATTCGCAAAGTCAAAAAGCTCATCGAACTGCTGGAAGAGTCCGGCATCGCCGAGATCGAAATTACCGAAGGCGAGGAGTCGGTGAGAATCAGCCGCCACGGTGCGGCAATGCCGCCGCCAGCCTATGCATACGCTCCGGCACCGCCGCCGCTGCCCGCTGCGCCGTCGGCAACCGCCGAGCCAGCGCCGGCGGCGGAAGCCCCGCGCGCCGCGCCCGAAGCCGAGGAAGAGGGCTACACCGTGGTCGCGCCGATGGTCGGCACCTACTACGCCGCATCATCGCCCGGCTCACCGCCTTTCGTGCAGGTGGGCGACCGCGTGGAACAGGGCGACGTGCTCTGTATCGTCGAAGCGATGAAGATGATGAACCAGATCGAAGCCGAAGTGCCGGGCATGATCAAGTCGATCCGGGTGCAGAACGGCGACCCGGTGGAATACGGGCAGGTGTTGTTCGTCATCGACCAGCGCACCGCGGCCTGAGATGCTGGAGAAGGTCGTCATTGCCAACCGCGGCGAGATCGCGCTCCGGATCCTGCGCGCCTGCCGCGAAGTCGGGATCAAGACGGTCGCCGTGCATTCGACGGCGGATAACAACCTGAAGCACGTGCTGCTCGCGGACGAAACGGTGTGCATCGGGCCGCCCGCATCGATGGAAAGCTATCTCAACATGCCGGCCATCATCAGCGCCGCCGAGGTCACCGACGCGGTCGCCATTCATCCCGGCTACGGCTTCCTGTCCGAAAACGCCGACTTCGTGGAACGGGTCGAATCCTCGGGCTTCGTCTTCATCGGCCCGCCAGCGCCGGCGATCCGGCAGATGGGCGACAAGGTGGCCGCGATCCGCGCGATGAAAGCCGCGGGCGTGCCTTGCGTGCCGGGCTCCGACGGGCCGTTGACCAGCAACGCGGAAGAGAACCTGAGGATCGCCCGGGACATCGGTTACCCGATCATCATCAAGGCGTCCGGCGGCGGCGGCGGACGCGGCATGCGCGTCGTGCACTCCGAGGCGTCGCTGGTCGGTGCGATCGGCGTGACGCAGGCCGAGGCGCGCGCGGCGTTCGGCAACGAAACCGTGTACATGGAGAAGTTTCTCGAAAAACCGCGCCACGTCGAATTCCAGGTGCTCGCCGACGGGCACGGCAATGCCATCCATCTCGGCGAGCGCGATTGCTCGATGCAGCGGCGGCACCAGAAAGTGATCGAGGAAGCGCCGGCGCCCGGCATCACCGAGGAGCAGCGGCACCGCATCGGCGCGCGCTGCGCGCAGGCCTGCCTGGACATGGGCTATCGCAATGCCGGCACCTTCGAATTCCTGTACCAGGAAGGCGAGTTCTACTTCATCGAAATGAACACGCGCCTGCAGGTCGAGCATCCGGTCACCGAGATGATCACGGGCGTCGATATCGTGCGCGAGCAGTTGCGCATCGCCGCCGGCGAGAAGCTCGCCTGGACGCAGGACGACATCCGCATCCAGGGGCACGCGATCGAGTGCCGCTTGAATGCGGAGGACCCGAAGACGTTCATGCCGTCGCCGGGGGTCATCCAGCTATGGCACCAGCCCGGCGGTCCCGGCGTGCGCGTCGACAGCCATCTCTACAGCGGCTACCGCGTGCCGCCGTTTTACGACTCGATGATCGGCAAGCTGATCACGCACGGCCAGGACCGCGCGACGGCGATCGCGCGCATGAAGAACGCGCTGACGGAAATCGTCATCGAAGGCATCAAGACCAACATTCCGCTGCACCAGGAAATTTTCCAGCACTCCGCGTTCCAGGCCGGCGGCACCGATATCCATTACCTGGAAAAGCGGCTCGGGCTGTAGGTCAATCGGGAGCCTGACGTGGCTTGGCGGCAATTCGTGATGCACCTCGGAGCGTTGTCGGCGCCGGAGGTCGAGGCCGTGTTCGAACGGCATGGCGCGCTGGCCGTCACCCTGAGCGATGCCGGCGATGCGCCGGTGCTCGAACCACTGCCCGGAGAAACGCCCCTCTGGCGCGATACGCAGGTGACCGGGCTGTTTGCGGCAGAGCAGGATCTCGGCGCCCTGGAAGGCGACCTGCGCCGGACGTTCCGCCTCGACGTGCTGCCGCCGCACCGGATCGAGCCGCTGCCGGATCGCGTGTGGGAGCGCGAGTGGCTGGCTCATTTCCGGCCGATGCCGTTCGGGCATCGCCTCTGGGTCTGCCCCGGCGGCTTTTCGGTCGAGGCGGACGACGCCGTGGTGGTTCACCTCGATCCAGGCCTCGCTTTCGGCACCGGCACGCACCCGACGACGGCGCTGGCGCTCGAGTGGCTCGACGACCTGGATCTCGCGGGCTGCCGGCTGCTCGACTTCGGCTGCGGCTCCGGCATTCTCTCGATCGCGGCGCTCCTGCTCGGCGCACGGGCGGTGACGGCCTGCGACATCGATGCGCAGGCACTCCTGGCCACGCGCGACAACGCCGCGCGGAACGGCGTCGGCGACCGCCTCACGGTGACGCTGGACGCCGGAACGCCGGCTGGCAATTTCGACGTCGTCGTGGCAAACATCGTCTCTGGAACGCTGATCCGGTGCGCGGATACCATCGCCGGTCACCTGGCCGCGGGGGGAACATTGCTGTTATCCGGGATACTCGAGGAGCAGGCTACCGAGGTCGCGCGCGCGTACCGCGGCCGCGTGACGCTCGACGCGCCGGTCGTGCGCGCCGGCTGGGCGCGGCTCACTGCCAGGAGAGCCTGAGCCCGTGTTTACGCACTGCCCCGAGTGCCGCGCATCGTTCCGCGTGACGGCGGCCGTGCTGCAGCAGGCCGCCGGGCGCGTGCGTTGCGGGGGCTGCGGCCACGCCTTCAATGCCCTCGAAAGACTTTCGGAAACCGTGCCGGGCACCGGCGGCGGCCGCTCGCTGCTCGATGACTTCGACGCCCTGTCCGCCACGGACAACGTGCGTATCGAGGACACGGGCGTCGAATGGCAGGTCGTCGAAGATGAAGAACCCGCGAACGCCCATCCACAGGAATCCCTCGAGCTCGTGAACGAGCCGGAAAGCGCGGAGGAACGCTACGACGACAACACGCCTTTACCCGAGGTTCTGGATGACGACGAAGTGGCGCAGGCGCCCGCACCGCCGCGGCGCCGGGCGGAGGACCTCCTGGAGCCGCGCTCGCCCGAGCTCGATGAGCGGCAGGTCGATCTCGCGCTTAGCGAACCGGAGGACTGGACGGACCTGCTGGCCGAAGTCGGCGCCGATGGCACGCCGGGCGCCGCGGAGCACGCGGCTGAGGCCGGCGAACTGTCGCTTGTCGAGGAAGAGCCGGCACGCGACGTGCAAGAGGAATCGCCGCGCGAGGTGGAAGAGGAACCGGCGCTCGGCGTGGACGAGGAATCACCGCTCGAGCTGGCGGAGGAATCACCTGTCGAGCCGGCGGAGGAATCACCGCTCGAGCTGGACGAGGAACCGGCGCTCCACGGGCAAGAGGATCCGGCCCTCGGCGTGCAAGATGCGTCGCCGCTCGAGCGGCAAGAGAAACCGCTGCTCGAAACGGAGGAGCAGCCGACGCTCGGGGCGGAGGACGAACCGCCGTCCGAAATAAACGAGCCGACGGCATCCGGGGCCGGCGGCGGCGGACACTACGTGCCGCCGCCGACGGATGAGGAAGTCACCCTCAACCGCCTCATCGACCAGGACCTGCTGCGCCTGTCCGAGGAACAGCAGGACCTGGCGGCGACGACGGCACGCGAGCTCGCCGCGGAGACGGCGCCGCACGTCGAAACCATCATCATGGAAGGCGCATTCGTGCGGAGCTCGCTGGAAGCGGACGAGGTGGAAGCGAACGACGCGGGCACCGCCGCGGACGCGGCGGCGGGCGCCGCGGACACGACGGAAGAAATCCTCGATCTCCGGGACACCTACGTCCGAACCCGCGACAGCGCGCGCGCCGGACGGCGGCCGGACGGCGCCGCGCGCTATGCGGCGGTGGCAGGCGTCGCGGCACTGGCGCTGCTGCTCGTTGCGCAGGTCGTGCATGCGTATCGCGAAACGCTGGCAACGTATGGCGTCCTCGGGGACAGTCTCATCTCGATTTATGCGGCCGCGGGTGCGCCAATCACGCCGGATTGGGACGTCAACGGTTGGCAGTTCCAGGAGACGCGTGGCAGCACCGCTGCCGCGGACACGGTGCTGACGATCTCGTGGACGCTCGCGAACATCTCGGAGCAGGCGCTGCCCTATCCGCTGCTGCACGTTGCGCTCACCGATCGTTACGAAGAAATCATCGCGAGCCAATTGCTGCAGGCGGGCCAGTATCTCGAAATCCGTGCCGCCGACGGCCGCATCGCGCCGGGCGGCAAGCTGAAGGCGAGCGTGACGATCGCGCCGTTGTCGCCAGAGGCCGCGGGTTTCAAACTGAACGTGTGCTATCCACTGAGCGCCGAGGAGGTGCGCTGCGCAACGGGCGCGTTCAAAGAGCGTTGAATTTCGCCACGTGAAATCCGCATCCTGCCGTGATTACCTGCCCGCGCCGCACACATTCGAAGAAGTCGCATGAACTTCGCTGCCTAAGCCTGCGGTCGCTTGATGAATGAACTCGACTGCAATTTTTCTGCCAGTTTCCTGCATGCCGTTCAATCGATTTTTTGCCGAACACGCGTGGGCCGGGCGCTAGAAAAAGCGGATCACCGTGATATGATTCGTGCCCACCTTTACGGCCTGTACCAGTTATTGGGGACCAACTGGCGTTTCGGTGGCCTGCACAAACCTGCCCGGATCCTGCAGCGGTTCCAAGTGCCGCAATGCGCATTGGTCGCAAGCGATCTGTGCGCCGCTTCCGGGGGCCGGCGCGGGAACAAGTCGATCGTCCGGCGACGCGTCGCCGGCGCGTTTTTTTCACGCAAGGTGTTTGGTCACAAAAAAAGCATTGGGGAAGTTTCACAAAGTGGTCAAGAAAAAAACGAAACGGAATAAGGAACTAAGGGCGTCGAACAAAAAGCCACTGAGAAAACACACCGAAGAGGCACTGGACCGGTATTTTGCGAGCCTGAACGGCGACCGCCCCGGTGATCTCTACGAGCTGGTGCTGGGGGAAGTGGAGCAACCATTGTTCAAGGCAGTCATGGAATACACCCAGGGCAACCAAAGCCAGGCCGCCGGCATTCTCGGCATCAACCGGGGGACTCTGCGCAAGAAGCTGAAGTGCTATTCCCTGATCCGGTAAACCAGAAGTCGCAACGCCGCCAGAGGCGAACAGGCGCCGCGAGAATAAACAGGGCATGCGTGCGGCGGGGTGCACCGGGATGCTGAAGGTGCGCCGCGCGCTCATCAGCGTCTCGGACAAGCGCGGTCTCGTCGCGCTGGCGCGCGCCCTGGCGGCGCTCGATGTCGAGATCATCTCCACCGGCGGCACGTTCCGCGAGCTGCGCCAGGCCGGCATTGACGCAATCGAGGTAGCGGAGCGCACCGGCTTTCCCGAGATCATGGACGGCCGCGTGAAAACGCTGCATCCGCGCATCCATGGCGGGTTGCTGGGGCGGCGCGGCACCGACGACGCGGTGATGGCGCAGCACGGCATCGAGCCGATCGATCTCCTCGTCGTCAACCTGTATCCATTCGCGCAGACGATTGCGCGTCCCGATGCGACCGTCGAGGATGCGATCGAGAACATCGATATCGGCGGGCCCGCGATGCTCCGCGCGGCCGCGAAGAACCATGCCGGCGTGGCCGTGGTCGTCGATCCGGACGACTACGACGAGATCGTGTCGTTATTGGAGTCCGAGGGGCTCGACGGGCCGTATCGCCGCCGGCTCGCGGCCAAGGCCTTCCGGCATACCGCCGCCTACGACGCGACGATCGCTCACTGGTTCGCCTCCATCGGCGCCGCCGAACGCTTGAGCGAGCAGTTCCTGTATGCCGGGCGGCGCGCAGCGCCGTTGCGCTACGGCGAGAACCCGCACCAGCAAGCCGCCTTCTACTGCGATCCGCTGCCGGCCGCGGGCTCGCTCGCGTCCGCCCGCCAGCTACAGGGCAAGACGCTGTCGTACAACAACATCGCGGACAGCGACGCGGCGCTCGAGTGCGTCCGGCAATTCGACGCGCCCGCCTGCGTCATCGTGAAGCACGCGAATCCTTGCGGAGCCGCCATCGCCGATGCGCCGCTCGCCGCCTACCAGCGCGCCTTCGCCACCGACCCGACCTCGGCGTTCGGCGGCATCATCGCCTTCAACCGGTCCGTGGACCTTGACACCGCCCGCGCGATAATCGATGCACAGTTCGTCGAGGTGATCATTGCGCCGCACTTCGATGGGGACGCGTGCGCGGTGCTGTCGTCGAAGCAGAACGTGCGCGTGCTCGAAACGGGCGATCCGGCGGCGCAACCGGCCGCCGCTTTCGACCTCAAGAAGGTGTCCGGCGGCTTGCTGGTCCAGGAAGCGGATGCCGGACGCATCACCGAAGGCGACCTCCGCGTCGTGACCCGGGTGGAGCCGAGCGAGAGCCAGCTTCGCGATCTCCTGTTCGCCTGGCGCGTGGCGAAGTTCGTCAAATCGAACGCCATCGTGTTCTGCCGTGACGGCGCAACGATCGGCGTCGGCGCCGGCCAGATGAGCCGCGTCTACAGCACGCGCATTGCCGCCATCAAGGCGGCAGACGAAGGCCTGGCCGTAGCGGGCGCGGCAATGGCCTCGGATGCGTTCTTTCCGTTCCGCGACGGGCTGGATGCCGCGGCGGAGCACGGCATTGCGGCCGTCATCCAGCCGGGCGGGTCCGTGCGCGACGACGAGGTCATCGCCGCGGCGAACGAGCACGGCCTGGCAATGGTCTTTACCGGCATGCGGCATTTTCGACATTGACGCCGGGATGGGCAATCATCCCGCCAACACGGTAAATCACGGGCGATAACCTGGTGAAAGTATTGGTCGTCGGCGGCGGCGGGCGCGAGCACGCGCTGGCGTGGAAATGCGCACAGTCGCCGCAGGTGCGCGAGGTGCTCGTCGCGCCCGGCAATGCAGGCACCGCGCTCGAGCCGCGGCTGCGCAACGTCGCCGTCGCGGCCGACGACATTGACGGGCTCCTCGATCTTGCCGCGGTCGAGTCCGTGGACCTGACAATCGTCGGACCCGAGGTGCCGCTGGTCGCCGGGATCGTCGATCGATTTCGCGCGCGCAAGCTCGCCTGCTTCGGCCCGTCGGCGGCCGCCGCCCGGCTTGAAGGCTCGAAGACGTTCACCAAATCATTTCTCGAGCGGCACGCGATCCCCACGGCGGCTTATGCGGGGTTCGAGGCACTCGAACCGGCGCTCGATTACATCCGCGCGCAAGGCGCGCCGATCGTCGTCAAGGCGGACGGCCTCGCGGCCGGCAAGGGCGTGGTGGTCGCGACGACCGTTGCGGAAGCGGAAGCGGCGGCGCGTTCCATGCTGGCGGCGGGCGAGTTCGGCGAGGCCGGCCGCCGCATCGTCGTCGAGGAGTACCTCGAGGGCGAGGAAGCGAGCTTCATCGTGATTACCGACGGTGCGACCATTCTGCCGCTCGCCACCTCCCAGGATTACAAGGCCCGCGATGCAGGCGACACCGGGCCGAACACCGGCGGCATGGGCGCCTGCTCGCCGGCGCCCGTCGTCACGCGCGCGCTGGAGCGCCGCATCCTGGATGAGGTGATGGCGCCGACGCTCGCCGGCTTGCGTGCCGAGGGCATCGATTACCGGGGCTTCCTCTACGCCGGGCTGATGATCGGCGCGGACGGCGCTCCGCGCGTGCTCGAGTTCAACTGCCGCTTCGGCGACCCCGAGACGCAGCCGATCATCGCGCGGCTCAAGTCCGACCTGGTCGCGCTGTGCGTGGCGGCTCTCGAGGGCCGGCTGCGGGATGTCACGGCCGAATGGGATCCGCGCGCCGCGCTCGGGGTGGTCATGGCGGCGGCAGGCTATCCCGGCGCTTACCGCAAGGGCGATCCCATCAGCGGCCTGGACCGGGCGCCCGCCGCTGCGGCCAAGGTGTTCCACGCCGGCACGGCCTTCGCCGACGGCGAGATCGTGACCAGCGGCGGGCGCGTCCTGTGCGCCGTCGGCATGGGCGATAGCCTCGCGGAAGCCCGCGACGTCGCCTACGCCACCGCCGGGACCATCGACTGGAACGGTGCCTGGTACCGCCGCGACATCGGGCATCGCGCCATCGCGCGCGAAGCCCGGCAGCGCGGCTGACCTGAGCACCAGCATGCTCACCACCGCCGAAGCGATCGACGCCATTGCGGCGGCCGTGCGGCCGCTGGCCACCGAGATGGTGCCGCTGGCCAATGCCGCCGGTCGTATCCTGCGGCAGCACATCATCGCCGAGCGCGACCAGCCGCCCTTCGACCGCGTCACGATGGACGGCATCGCCGTGTCCTTCGACGCTATCGCAAGCGGCACCCGCCGATTCCGGATCGAAACGCGCCACCACGCGGGCGATGCGCCCGTGGCGCTCGCCGGCGCGTCCGGCTGCATCGAGGTGATGACAGGCGCGGTGCTGCCGCGGGGCGCCGACTGCGTGATTCCCGTCGAACGTATCGCCGTGGCGAACGATGAGGCGGCCGTCGAGGAGGATTACAGCCCGGAGCGTCACCAGTTCGTGCATCCGCGGGGCTCGGATTACGAGAATGCGAGCGAGCTGCTGGCACCCGGTTCGCGCATCATGCCGGTCGACGTGGCCATCATCGCTTCGGCGGGACTCGCCGAAGTCGAGGTCGCCCGGCGGCCGGTCATTCGGGTCGTCTCCACGGGCAACGAGCTGGTGCCGCCGGGGCTCCCCATCGAAGCGCACCAGGTCCGGCTGTCGAACGGGCCGGCACTCCTGGCCATGCTCGCGCAGCAGGGTTTCACCGATTGCGAGCACGACCTGCTGGCGGACGACCGCGCTTCGCTCAGGGCGCGAATCGGCGAACACCTGGACCGCGCCGACGTACTGATCCTGTCCGGCGGGGTGTCGATGGGCAAGGCCGACTTCGTGCCGGCCGTGCTCGCCGAGCTCGGGGTGACCGCGGTGTTCCACAAGATCAGCCAGCGCCCGGGAAAGCCGATGTGGTTCGGCACCGGGCCGCGCGGCCAGGCGGTGTTCGCCCTCCCCGGCAACCCGGTCTCCACCCTGGTCTGCTGCCGCCATTACGTGCTGCCGGCGCTGCTGCAGGCGAGCGGCCGCCCGCCACGCTCGCCGGAATACGCGGTGCTCGCCGAGGAGGTGACGTTCCGGCCGGAGCTGACCTGGTTCCTGCCCGTCCGGCTCGAATCGAGCACCGACGGGGAGCTGCGTGCCCGGCCGGTACCCACCAACACCTCGGGGGATTTCGCCTCGCTCGGCGGCACGGACGGTTACGTCGAGCTGGCGCGGGAGCGCAGCCGGTTCCCGCAAGGGACCGCCGTGCCGCTCCATCGCTGGGCGGCGCCCTGAGAGAACCGCCCCGGCGCGCTATACTCGCCCGCAATAAGAATTCTGGAGCGAGCGAAGGGGAACCATCATGGCGTTTTTCACGAAGTCTTGGGAGCCGCAGCTATACGCGATCATGCGGATCATCAGCGGCTACCTGCTGCTCTGGCACGGCACTCAGAAGCTCTTTGGCTTTCCGGCAACGGAACAGGTAACCGGTCCGTCCAGTGGCTACATGTTCTGGCTTGCGGGCCCGATCGAGCTCATCGGCGGTATCCTGGTGATGATCGGCCTCTTCACGCGGGTGGCCGGCTTTATCTGCGCGGGTTTCGCCGCAGCGGCCTACTGGATGGTCCACGGCAAGTTCAACGCACTGCCAGAGTCAGCGCTACTGCCGGTCACAAACGGGGGCGACCTCGCCGTCCTGATGTGCTTCGTCTACCTCTACATTTCCGCCCGCGGCGGCGGCATCTGGAGCGTCGACTCCGCGCGCAGCGGCCAGACGTAGGAACGGGATCGAACCGGGTCCGGGGGGGTCCGGTGCTGGTCCGGTGCCGTGGTCCGGTGCCGGGTCGTACTTTCGTACTTATTGCCGAACGGCAATAAGTACGAAAGTACGACCCGGCACCAGGCTCCACCCGGCACCAGGCTCCTACCGCTTCATCGCTTCGAAGAACTCGGTGTTGGTCTTGGTGTCCTGCAGCTTGTTGAGCAGGAATTCGACCGCGGCGAGCTCGTCCATCGGGTGCAGGACCTTGCGCAGCACCCACATCTTCTGCAGCTCGTCCGGCTGCGTCAGGTACTCTTCCTTGCGGGTGCCCGAGCGGTTGATGTTGATGGCCGGGAACACGCGCTTCTCGGAGATGCGGCGATCCAGGTGGATCTCCATGTTGCCGGTGCCCTTGAATTCCTCGTAGATCACCTCGTCCATCTTCGAACCGGTGTCGACCAGCGCCGTTGCGAGGATCGTCAGGCTGCCGCCTTCCTCGATATTGCGCGCCGCGCCGAAGAAGCGCTTCGGCCGGTGCAGCGCGTTCGCGTCGACGCCGCCCGTCAGCACCTTGCCCGACGAGGGCACCACGGTGTTGTAGGCGCGCGCCAGGCGCGTGATGGAATCGAGCAGGATCACGACGTCGCGCTTGTGCTCGGTCAGCCGCTTGGCTTTCTCGATCACCATCTCGGCGACCTGCACGTGGCGGCTGGCCGGCTCGTCGAAGGTCGATGACACGACCTCGCCGCGCACGGTGCGCGCCATTTCCGTGACTTCCTCCGGACGCTCGTCGATCAGGAGCACGATCAGCACGCACTCCGGATGATTCGCCGCGATCGCCGAGGCGATGTTCTGCAGCAGCATGGTCTTGCCGGCTTTCGGCGGCGAGACGATCAGGCCGCGCTGGCCCTTGCCGATCGGCGCCACCATGTCGATGATGCGCGCGGTCAGGTCCTCGGTACTGCCGTTGCCCTGCTCGAGCTTCAGGCGCTCGTGCGGGAACAGCGGCGTCAGGTTCTCGAACAGGACCTTGTTCTTCGCGTTCTCCGGCGCATCGTGGTTGATCTCGCCGACCTTGAGCAGCGCGAAATAGCGCTCGCCGTCCTTCGGCGGACGAATGAGGCCGGAGACGGTATCGCCGGTCCGCAGGTTGAAGCGCCGGATCTGGCTCGGGCTGACGTAGATGTCGTCGGGCCCGGCGAGATAGGAGCTGTCGGCCGAGCGCAGGAAGCCGAAGCCGTCCTGCAGGATCTCGAGCACGCCGTCGCCGTAAATGTCCTCGCCGTTCTTCGCGTGCGCCTTCAGGATCGAGAAGATGATGTCCTGCTTGCGCGAGCGCGCGAGGTTTTCGAGCCCCTGGCGTTCGCCGAGCTCGACCAGCTCGGCCGCCGGCCGCGTCTTCAGGTCCGTCAGGTTCATCACGTTCTTGCTCTGCGCGAGCTGGTCGGGCGAGATGACCTCGAGGCTGCCCGGATCGTCGTCCGGAAACTCCTCCGAATGGGGACGCCGCTGCCGGCGACGGCGATTACCCCCGGCCTGCTGGCCGTTGGAATTCTTCGTTTTAGCCGACTGTTTCGGACGGCTGCGTGTCTGATTACCCAAGTACCCTCTCACAGATTTGATTCCCGAAGCTCGGTTAGATTTGATTCCAGAAACTCGGTTAGTTGAGATTTGGACATGGCGCCCAGCTTCTGGGCCTGCACCGATCCATTCTTGAAAAGCATCAACGTCGGAATGCTGCGAATGCCGAACTTTGGCGGCGTATTCGGATTCTCGTCGATATTGAGCTTGGTTACGGTCAGCCTGCCGGCGTACTCTTCGGCGGCTTCGTCGAGGAGCGGCGCAATCATCTTGCACGGGCCGCACCATTCTGCCCAGAAATCCACGAGCACGGTCTTCTCGGACTTCAGGACGTCGGACTCGAAATCGACGTCAGTGGTGTGGACGATCTTGTCGCTCACCGGGCGTTACCTCCATCTATTACAGGTATGAACATTGGCTTTGGTGGGTTCGTTCCCGTCCCCCCGGAACCCGACGAACACCGCAAAACGGATGACGCTGCCCTCGCAATCAGGCACTATGCCGCTTTGACGCGGCTTTTCTGGCGGAATTCTTTGGGAATTCGTTGATTGCGAATCTGGCAGGTGCGACGATTGTCGCCTCGATATTCTGCCAATTGGACCCCTTCGCAGCGCATTTTGCAAGCCCCCCGTTTCACATTTCCAATGCCCAACCATGACTGACAGCCATCTGAGTGATCTCAGATTCGACACCCTGCCTCTCGACAATTCCCTCTGCCAGGGCATTCGCGATGCCGGCTTCGAATATTGCACCCCGATCCAGGCGAGCACGCTGCCGCTCGCGCTGGACGACCAGGACGTCGCCGGGCAGGCGCAGACCGGCACCGGCAAGACCGCCGCCTTCCTCATTGCCGCCTACCAGCGCCTGCTGAGGAACCCGGCGCCGGCGACCGGCCCGCGGCAGCCGCGCGTTTTCGTCCTCGCGCCGACCCGCGAGCTCGCGGTGCAGATCGCCAACGACGCGGAACAGCTCGGCAAATACACCGGCCTCACCACCGGCATCGCGCACGGCGGCACCGACTATGAAAAGCAGCGCAACCACATAAGCCAAGGCGTCGACCTCCTGATCGGCACGCCCGGGCGCATCATCGACTACTACAAGCAGGGCGTCTTCAAGCTCGACCGCGTCGAGGTCGCCGTGCTGGACGAGGCGGATCGCATGTTCGACCTCGGCTTCATCAAGGACATCCGTTACCTGCTGCGCCGCCTGCCGCCGCACGAGCAGCGCCTCAATATGCTGTTCTCCGCAACGCTGTCGCATCGCGTGCTGGAGCTCGCCTACGAACACATGAACGATCCGGAGCTGATCCGGATCGAACCGGACAAGATCACCGCCGACAACGTCCGGCAGGCGATCTTCTTCCCGTCGAATCCGGAAAAGGCGCCGCTCCTGCTGGGCCTCATCCGGGAAATGGGCGCTACGCGCATCATGGTGTTCGTCAATACGAAACGCGAAGCCGAATGGCTCGAGAGTTTCCTCGGCGCCAACGGCATCGATGCCAAGGCGATTTCCGGCGACGTGCCGCAATCGCGGCGGCTCAGCATGCTGCGCCGCTTCCAGAGCGGCGAATTGCCGGTATTGATCGGAACCGACGTTGCTTCCCGGGGGCTGCACATTCCCGACGTGCAATACGTGATCAACTACGACCTGCCGCAGGACGCGGAAGACTACGTGCACCGTATCGGCCGCACGGCGCGCGCCGGCGCTGCCGGCGATGCCATCAGCTTCGGCTGCGAGACCTACGCGATCTCGTTGCCGGACATCGAGGAGTTCATCGGGCACAAGATTCCCGTCGCGACCTTCAGCCCCGACGACCTGCCCGAAGCTATCGAGCCGGCCCGGCAGCGACGTAAAGGGCCGCCGCGGAAGGGCCAGCGTTCCGGCGGCGGCCGGAAGCCGGAGCGCTCCGGCGGGCGGCGGCGGGAGAGCCGGTGACCGGGACGCCGGCAGCGCTGGTCGAGTCCGTCGCGCAGATCGCGGCACGCGCGGGCGAGGCCATCCTCGAGATCTATGCGACGGATTTCGACGTGGACGCGAAAGACGACGCTTCGCCGCTGACCCAGGCCGATATGGCCGCGCACCGCTCCATCGTGCGCGAGCTGCGCGAGCTGACGCCGGAGCTGCCGATCCTGTCCGAGGAAGGCGGCCTGCCGGAATTCGGGGAGCGCGCGCAGTGGACGCGCTACTGGCTCGTCGATCCGCTGGACGGCACGAAGGAATTCGTGAAGCGCAACGGTGAATTCACCGTCAACATCGCGCTGATCGAGGAGCATCGGCCGGTGCTCGGCGTCGTGCACGTCCCGGTGCCGGGCAAAACGTATATCGGCGGCGAGGGCCACGGCGCCGAATCCCGCGCGAAGGACGGCACGCGCACGCCGATCAAGGTCGCCATTGAAAGCGCGAGCCCGGTGCGGGTCGTCGGCAGCCGCTCGCACCGTGGCGCGAGCCTCGATGCGTTTCTCGAGAAGCTTGCCGATTTCGAGATGGTCCCGATGGGCAGCTCGCTTAAATTCTGCCTCGTCGCCGAGGGCGCGGCCGACGTGTACCCGCGGCTGGGCCCGACCTCGGAATGGGACACCGCCGCCGCCCAGGCCGTGGTCGAGCAAGCCGGGGGATCGGTCCTGAAGCTCGACGGTACCGCGCTGAGATACAATGAAAAATCCGACATCCTGAACCCGCATTTCGTGGTCGTCGGGCCGCAGGACTACGACTGGCTGGGCATCCTGGCGGCGACCGACTAACATCTTCCGCCAACTGAGCTAATATCCACGAATCGCCAGGTTTTCGGGCAGGTGCCTTGTGCTCCATGAGTGACGAGAAGATCGACACAGAGTGCTTCAGGGAATACGAAAGACTGAGGGAACTGCGCATCAGCCACCGCGATCTCGACTACCTGATCGATCGCCTCTCGCATGATCCGCTGGTCGACCAGCTCCGGATCCGCCGGCTCAAAAAGCGCCGGCTCGTCCTGAAGGACATGATCGCCCAGCTCGAAAGCGAGCTGATTCCCGACCTCGACGCCTGACCCGGGGTCGCCGATTCGCCTGGATGGCTTCCGCCGGACCGGCGTCGGGAACGTCGTACAGGAGCCCGTCTCACGGGCGACTGGACGTCGACCGCCGGGTCGCCCGTGAGACGGGCTCCCACACACGGCACCTGGAAGGACGTGACGTTCATGACGTTCGCGCTGCCGTGTCCGCCAGCGTCAGCGACAGGATGCTGTGGCGGATCTCCTCGCCGAGCACCAGCCTCGCATCGTCGCCGATCCGTTTCAGGTCCTCGTCGAACTCGAGCAGCCCCTGCTCGTTCCGCCGCAACACGTCCTGCTGCCGGAGCTTGCCGATGAAATCCCGGAACAGGTTCTTGTCGAAGAAGTCCGGCGAGTGCAAGCCGTAGATCATCGTCAGCCGTTCCGCGCTCTGCTGGCACAGGTTTTCGAGCTGCACTCTGGTGAGCACGCCAGAGCCGTGCCGGAACAGCAACGCGACGACGAGGTAGAAACGCTGCAGCATCGGCACCATCGACTGCCCGAGCATCAGGAGCTGGAAAGCATGCGCCGAGCCCGTCGGCGGGCGCACCAGCGTGCGGCCGCCGGCGTCGCGTGACAGGATTCCGAGGTCGATCAGCGCCTGGATACCGGCCGTCGTCACCTCGTCGATGTCGTGCTCGTCCCATTTGAGGCTCAACTCCGTCTGCATGAACGGATAGGTCAGCCGCACCAGCCGCTGCACTTCCTCGTGCGGAAGCTGCCGCCCATGGATGAAGCAACAGGCGATGGATGCCGGGATGGCGAACAGGTGATGCACGTTGTTCCGGAAATAGGTCATCAGCACGGCTTGCCGCTCCGCCATGTGCAGGACGTCGCCGAGCGGATGGGCCGTGCGCTCCACGACACCCATCTTCTCGCCATGGGCGATGATCGCCTCCGGCGGCAGGTCCGGCAGCGTGACCTCGTCCGAATAGCGGAACTCCGCCAGCAGGTCGAGCGAGAGTTGGAGCTGGCGTTGCAACTCCATCTCGCCCATGGTCTGCTTCGGCGTGGCCAGCAGGACGGACGCGAGCAGGCTGATCGGCGTGACCGCGGCCGCGGAATTGATGCGGCGCATGACCAGGGTCCCCAGCTCGTCGACCGTCTCAACGAGCCAGGCCGGCCGCTCGTCATCCGCGCCCGTTTCCCGGCGCCAGTCGGGCGTGGTCTCGTCGAGCAGTGCCGCGAGGTGAATCGGCTCGCCGATATTCACATAGACCTTGCCGAAGTACTCGCGCAGCGACCGCACCGACCGGATCAGCCCGAACAGGGATTCCTTCTGTTTTTCGGCGCCGCCGAGCTCGCTGATGAAGCTGTCGCCCTCGATCAGCTTTTCATACCCGAAATACACCGGCACGAATACGATCGGCCGCTGCGGTGCGCGGATGTAGGAGCTCACGGTCATCGCGAGCATGCCGCTCTTCGCGGGCAGCAGCCGGCCCGTGCGGCTGCGGCCGCCTTCGACGAAGTATTCGATCGAATGCCCCCGCACCAGGATCTGGTGCATATAGGCGTTGAACACCGTCGCGTACAGCCGGTTGCCCTTGAAACTGCGGCGCAGGAAAAAGGCGCCGCCGCGGCGCAGGATCGGGCCGATGACCGGCATGTCGAGATTGATGCCGGCCGCCGTGTGCGGGATGCTGAGCCCGTGCCGGTACACCACGTAACCGAGCAGCAGGTAATCGAAATGGCTGCGGTGGCAGGGCACGTACACCAGCTCGTTGTCGCTCGCCACTTCATGCAGCCGGTCGGCATTGTTGAATTCGATGCCGTCGTAGATCCGGTTCCAGAGCCAGCTCAGGGTGCGCTCGATGGTGCGGATCGTCGGATACGAAACGTGCGCGGCGATCTCTTCCGCGTACTCCCGCGCTTTCTGCTGCGCGCGCTCGCGCAGCGCGCCTTCCGCGCCGGCCTCGGCTTCGATCGCGCGCAGGACGGTCGGATCGCTCAGCACGTGGTTCAGCAGCGTCCGGCGGTGTGACAGGTCCGGCCCGAGCGTCGCCGCGCGCCGCTGCCGGAAGTGCACGCGCAGAACCCTCGATACCTTGCGGTAAGCACGCTCCGCGTCGAGGCCGTCCTGGACGATGGTGCTGATCGGCAACGGCTCGCTGAAGCGCAGCAGCGTGTTACGGCCGTGAAAAATCGTGGCGATGAGCTTGCGCGTGCGCCCGGCCACTTCCCAGTTCTCGAGGAACAGCAGCTTGAACCAGGAATGCTCCTTGTCCGGCGACCGGCCCCAGTAGATCGCGACCGGCACGAGCAGGAGCTCCCGGCCGCCGGCGGCGACGCTGACTTCCACCAGGCGCTTCAAGCGCATCGAGCCGTTCTGGCGCCGCCGCAACAGGAACCCGCGCAAGCGGCGCAGCACGACGAGCCGCGGCTCGTGCATGCCCGCGATCCGCAGGGTTTCGCGGGGGAGCGGCAAACCGTGCTTGCGGCAAGCGTTGTCGAGCGCGATCGTGTCGGCAAGGCCGCCGGTCTCCAGGACATAGCACACGGGCGCTTCGCTCGCGTCCAGCAGCGCGGCGGGGTCGGCCGGTTGGACGGCGGGACGCGCCCACGTGGCGAAGACCCTGCCGAGGAACCAGTACCAGGGTCGCAAGAGTAAGCTGCCGGCGCTCATCGGGAGCCCATGGTACCGAAAACACCGTGCGGGAGCTGTCGAAAAACGGCTGCCAATGCGGCACATGGCAGCGCTTCCTCGACGCCCTTTGAGAAGCACCCGTTGCTTTCACACGCCGACTGCGCAATGCTTTGCGCGCCCGCCTATGCTGCCCTCCGACACCACACCCCCCACGGCCGAACCTGACAACCGCCCGCCATTGCCCGACGTCGGCGACCGTCACTGGGCGTGGTTCCTGGACGTCGACGGCACGCTCCTCGAGATCGAACAGCATCCGGACCTCGTTTCCGCCGATCGCGGCCTCTTGCGTTTGCTGAAGCGCCTGAACCGGGCCTGCGAGGGCGCGGTCGCCCTGATCAGCGGCCGCAGCCTTGCGCAGCTCGAGGCCATCTTCGATCCGCTGACGCTTGCCGCGGGCGCTTCGCACGGCCTGGAGCTCCGCGCGCCGGGCGGCGCCATCCGCCACATGGGACAGCCGGTTCCCGACGACGTCGTCGCGCGCATCGCCGATTTCGTGGCACAGCACGAAGGCCTCCTGCTGGAACGCAAGACCCGGTCGCTCTCCGTCCATTACCGCGAGCGCCCCGAGCTCGAAGACGAGGTGCTGCGCACGCTCAACGACATCCACTCAGGGATGGGGGCCGGCTTTCGCCTGCTCCGCGGCAAGATGGTCGTCGAGCTCACCCCGGCGGCGGCCGACAAGGGCAGCGCGATCAAAACCTTCATGCAGATGCCGCCATTCAAGGGGCGCAAGCCCGTGTTCGTCGGCGACGACGTAACGGACGAGGACGGCTTTGCCGCCATCAACGAGTTGGGCGGCCTGTCCATACGCATCGGCAATGCCGCCGGCAGCGCAGCGCACTGGCACTTCGCCAACATCGCCGAGCTCCGCGACTGGCTGCACGGGTCGCTGTACCTGCTTTAGGCAGCGGCGCTGTACCTGGTCCAGACCGCGGTGCCCGCATTATTCATGAACGTTTTGCATCCGTGGCTTGCGGCGCCGCGACCCGGGGGGTGTCTTTGGCGAAATGGCTCCCTCCGGGCCCTTCGGGCCCTCCGGTCCGCGGAAGTTCCGCCAAAGACACCCCCCGGATCACGGCGCCGCCTTAGGCATTGT
>DASSBS010000069.1:0-25119 GCA_035698445.1 Woeseiaceae bacterium | reverse complement strand
CGCCGGCTGCGCATCTTCGCGGTCACGCAGATCGCGTTCTCCTTCGTCCTGCTCGCCGCCGCCGCCGCGCTACTCGCCACGCTGATCGCGCTGCAGACGAGCCGGACCGGGTACGACCACCTGCAGCAGGTGCTCGCCGTGGACATTCCCACGGGCCTCAGCCGCGATGCCGGGACATTCGATTTCTACCGGGAGGTCACGCGGCGTGTGGGCGAGCTGCCGGGCGTGGAGGGCGCGGCCGTCGGCAGTACCGTGCCGTGGCGGGACGCGGGCCGCTTCGGCCCCGGCTTCCGGTTCACCGTCGAGGGCTACTCGCTCGCGGACGGCGAGCAGGAGCCGCATGGCCGGATGCGCTTCATCGGACCGGGGTTCTTCTCCGTGCTGGGCGTTCCGCTGCTCGCGGGACGGCACTTCGGCGCCGCGGACAATCCCGGGAGCGAGCCGGTCGTGATCGTGAGCCAGAGCATCGCGCGGCGGATGTTCCCCGGAGGCGATGCCCTGAACCGGATGCTGTGGTGGACCGACCCCTATTTCGGCGAGCCGCAACCGCGCCGCATCGTCGGGATCGTGGCCGACGTGGACGACGAGAACGTCGTGCCCGGTCCGGCTCTCACGGTCTACCACCCCGTCGAGCAGATGGGGCTGGCCGGCCGGCTGTTCGTGCACGCGGCCGGTGATCCGTATGCGCTCGTTCCTGGTATCACGAAAATCGTCCACGACCTTGCGCCCAACCAGCCCGTCGAGCGGCCCGCGACCCTGGAGGACGTGCGGGCACAAGTGCTGGGGCCGGAGCGGCTGAACGCCGTCGTGCTGGCCGGGTTTGCCGGCGTGGCGCTCCTGATTGCCGTCGTCGGTGTGGCCGGCGTCCTCGCGTTCTCCGTCAGCGCGCGCACGCGCGAGTTCGGCGTATGGCTGGCGATCGGGTCGACGCCGCGGCACGTGCTGCTGCGCGTCCTCTCGGAGGGACTGCTCATCGTGGCGATCGGCATCGTTGCCGGGGCTGTCGCGGGCTTCGCGTTTACGCAAATCGCGGCGACGTACCTCGAAAACCTGCGCCTGCCGGGAGCGTTGCCTGTTCTCGGAGCCGCCACCGTGCTCGTGGCCGCCGCCGTGACGGCGTCGCTGATGCCGGCGGCCCGGGCCTCGCGCGTCGACGTCGTGCAGGCACTGCGGCCGGAATGAACCAACCAACACGGGGGCGCCGACAATGAGAGTAAAACGCCTGCTGGGATGGACCGCGCTGGCGATCCCGCTCGTCCTGTTCGTCGGGGTCTTTATCGCGTACTGGATGTCGGACAACGTTTGCAGCGCTCCCTCTGCTACTTCGCGGAATCCGGTGAAGGCGATCGTCTTCTGCCAGTACGGCTCGGCCGACGTGCTCGCCCTCGAGGACATCGAAAAGCCCGTGCCCGGGAGCGACGAGATCCTGGTGCGGGTTCACGCCGCGGGCGTCAATCCGGCGGACTGGCATTTCATGCGGGGGAAGCCGTATATCATTCGCCTCATTTCCGGATTGCGGGTGCCCCGGGACATACGGTTGGGTCTGGATTTCGCGGGCACGGTCGAGGCGGTGGGGCGTAACGTCACCCGGCTCCAGCCGGGTGACGCGGTATTCGGGGACAGCAGCGGCGCCTTCGGCGAGTACCTGACCGTTCACAAGGACGGGCCGATCGTAGAGATTCCGGCAGGCGTGACTTTCGAGCAGGCCGCGTCCGCGCCGATCGCGGGGCTCACGGCGTTGCAGGCCTTGCGTGACGCAGGTGGCGTCCAGGCGGGAGACCGGGTCCTCATCAACGGTGCGTCAGGAGGCGTCGGCACGTTCGCCGTGCAGATCGCCAAGCACTACGGCGCACACGTCACCGGCGTCTGCAGCACGCGGAACCTCGAAATGGTGCGTGCCATCGGTGCGGACGCGGTCATCGACTACACGCAGGAGAATTTCACGGAAGGCGAGCAACGTTACGACCTGATCCTCGACATGGTCGGCAACCATTCGCTTTCCGACCTCCGGCAAGTGATGGAGCCCGACGGCACGACCGTCATGGTCGGGGACTCGGACATCGGCCTGTGGATCGATCCGCTGGTCGGTCCGGTCAAGGGGATGATCTATTCGGCGTTCGTCAGCCAGGAGTTCGCCCCTTTTCTCACCTCACCGAACCAGGCCGACCTCGCGTTGCTGGGTGAGCTGATGGCGGCCGGAACAGTAACCCCCGTGATCGACCGCCGTTACGCGTTGAGCGAGGTCCCCGACGCGATCCGGTACATGGAAAAGGGGCACGCGAGGGGCAAGGTCGTGATCACCGGCCTCTCGTCAGGCCCGAATCTCTGACGATCCGCTACCGTCCCTCGAGTTCCGCTTTCGCGGCAAGCAGCAGGCGCGTGACCTCGAGGTTCTCGGCCAGCGTCGGGTAATTGCCGGCCGTTCCGGAAAGCGCTGTGAACGCCTGATAGATGATCTCGACGTAGCCTTCGATCCAGCCCAGGCCGTGGTAAGCCCAATGGCCGGAACCGATGTCGTCCCGTTCCCGAGCGAGGTAACTTCTCAGCGTGCCGACGCCCACCTCGATGCGGTCCGGGTCCAGAAACTTCCAGCAGGCGTATTTGCGGGAACCGATGACGTTGACTTCGAAGTGGTTCGGCGAGCCGTGCACCGTTTTGGAAATGCTGGACAGCGCGCGCAGGCCGCTCGGGAACGTCATCTCGAGGTGCACGTGGCTGTCCCGGTGCGGCGCGGGGGCGTTGGCATAGGAAAGCCACAGACCGGTGGCCGCGGGCGATTCCCCGGCCAGGAACAGAGCCGCGTCGACCCAGTGGCTGCCGATGTCGAGCAACGCATCCGTCGGACCGCTGATCTCCGGGTCGTTCTTCCAGCTTTGCGCCGTGTCTCCGAGCAGGGCACTGGTGGCGGTCGACGATTGCCAGTAGCGGCCTTCGATAGCAACAATCTCGCCGAACTCGCCGGCGTCGATCATCTGCTTCAGGGTCTGGATGCCCCAGGTTTGCCGATAGACGTGGCAGACGGCAACGGGTGTTCTTACCCGCTGCAGATTCTCGATCTGTTCGGCCGAGATGGCGGCGGGCTTTTCGCAGACGATGAGCGGGAAGCCGGCTTCATCGCCCGCGAGAATCGACGGTGCGTGCAGGGCGTGCGGGTTGGCGATGAACAGGACCGGATTGGCGGCATCTCCGACGTCGAGTGCTTCGCCCCGTTTCAACCGTATTGCCGGAAGGAGGGACACGTCCGGCTTTGAGGTGCCGACAACGCCGAGGCTTTCCATGATCGCTCTGGCAGCGCGGCCGGAACCCAGGATGTACGGCGTGATCCGCATCGGCAAATTAAACACGATCGCGTGCGGGAAGGGTACCGTCACCGGATAGTGCTGCGCGACGACCTGATAGAGCAGCGTCGCTTCCGGCCGGTGGCGGCGGAAGTCGGGCTAAAGTCGACTTTCTCCCGTGCGGCGCTCGTGAAGGATGCACGCCCGGCCTCTGTGCCTGTAATCTACGTGCTCACGGCAGGACCCCACGGATCATCATGAGCAAACCGGAATCGTCAGGATCGCGCGCGCGCGCGCGGGAGCTGCTGGTGCAGGCGCTGTACCAGATGCAGATCGCGGGACACGACCGGCGTGAGCTCGCGGCGCAGTTCCGGGAGCGGCGGGATTACGAGCAGGTCGACCGCGAGTATTTCAACGAGGCGCTACGGGCGATCGTCGACGCGCAGGCGTCGCTGGGAGAAGAAGCGAGCGCGTTCATGGACCGGCCGCTGGACCAGCTCGATCCGGTCGAGCGGGGCATCCTGTTACTCGGGTTCTACGAGCTGCGCGAACGGCTGGAGATTCCGTATCGCGTCGTGATCAACGAGGCGGTGAACCTCGCGAAGCGCTTCGGTGCGGAGGACGGGCACAAGTACATCAATGCCGTGCTCGATCGCGCCGCGCGGGAGATTCGCCCCCCGGGCGAGCGTGTGAACCGCAACGGTGGATGAGTTCGAGCTGATTCGCCGCTATTTCGTCCGGCCGGGCGAGGCCGGCGGCGTGCTGGTCGGTATCGGCGACGACGGCGCGGTGCTGGAGACGTCGAAGGGACGGGCGCTCGTATCCGTGGTGGACACCCTGGTCGAGGGCGTGCACTGGCCGGCCGAGCTGCCGCCGGCGGACGTGGGTTTTCGTGCCCTCGCGGTGAACGTGTCGGACGTCGCGGCGATGGGCGGCTGGCCGTGCTGGATGACGCTCGCCCTGACCCTCGCCGAAACCGACGAGCGCTGGCTCGGTGAATTTGCCGCGGGGCTGTTCGAAGCCGCGGAGCAGTACGGCACCGCGCTCGTCGGCGGCGACGTGACGCGTGGTGCGCAGACGGTCGTGAGCGTGCAGGTGACCGGCGAGGTGGACCCGGATCACGTGCTCACGCGCGCCGGCGCGAGCCCGGGTGACGGTCTCTACGTCACCGGAACGACCGGCGACGCGGCCGCGGGGCTCAAGTTGCTTCGGACGCGAGGCCAGGAAAGCGAGGCCGACCGGGAGTACCTGATCGCGCGCTTCGCGCGGCCGCGCGTGCCGCTCGATTTTGCCGCCTCGCTCGCGCGCATCGCGAGCGCGGCGATCGACGTGTCGGACGGGTTGTACGCCGACGCGGCAAAGTTGCTCGCGGCGAGCGGCGAGGGCGGCGTCATCGAGGTGACGGCATTGCCGGTATCCGGCGCGCTGGCGCGCCTGTACCCGGAACCGGAACGCCTGCCGCTGCTGCTCTCGGGCGGCGACGACTACGAGCTCTGTTTCACCGCCGACCCCTCGGTTGAGGCGGAAATTCTCGAAGCGGGCAAGCGGCACGACGTGCGCGTGTCCCGCATCGGCCGGGTGGACGAGGGCAATCGCCTGGCAGCCGTGCGCGACGGCGTCGAGATCGAATTCGCCGATCCGGGCTACAGGCACTTTTCGTGAGCGCGGAGGGCACGCCAGTCGCGGCCGCCGAGCTGCGCGCGAAAGTCCTGCGCGATCCGATCCTGCTCATGGCGTTCGGATTAGGCACCGGGCTCGCACCGTTCGCCCCGGGCACCTTCGGCTCGGTGCTCGGCGTGCTGCTCGCCTGGCTGCTGGCGGACGCGGCGCTCGAGATCCGGATGCTCGCGGGCGGCATTCTCGTTGCCGCGGGTTTTCTCCTGTGCGGAACTGCGGCACGCCGCATCGGCGTTCGCGATCACGGTGGTATCGTGCTCGACGAAATCGCCGCGATGTACCTCGTCCTGCTGTTCGTCCCCCCGTCTATCGTCTTGTGGATACTCGCTTTTTTGCTCTTCCGGCTGTTCGATATCTGGAAACCCTGGCCGATTCGGGACCTGGATCACAGACTCTCCGGAAGCCCGGGAATTATGCTCGATGACCTCGCAGCCGCTCTTTACGCCGTAATCATTCTTCGCTTGGGCGGGTGGCTAATGGCTTGAGCAATCTGAAGTTATGTCCACCAGCGTTACCGAACTGAAGCGCTCGCCCGACGTGCCGGAGAAGATCGGCAAATACGTCATCATCAACAAAGTGGGCAAGGGCAGCACCGGCACGGTCTACCTGTCGCACGACCCCTATTACCGCCGCGACGTCGCGATCAAGGTCTACAACATCGAGGAAGACTCCGACCCCGACCGGGCGCGCGTCTCCCGCAAGATGTTCTTCAACGAAGCGCACATGGTCGGCATGCTGCAGCATCCGAACATCATGCCGATCTACGACGCGGGCGAGGAAGCCGGCAAGTACTACGTCGTCACGGAACACATCCAGGGCGCGCGCACGCTTGCCGCGTATTGCCGGCCGGACAACCTGCTGCGCGTCGACGACGTGGTCGAGACCATCTACAAGTGCGCGAAGGCGCTGCACTACGCGCACGGCCGCGGCGTCATTCACCGGGACATCAAGCCAAGCAACGTGATGCTGACGACGGACAACGACGTCCGCATCATCGACTTCGGCATCGCGATCGTGAACGGCTCGGAAATCTCGCGCATCGAGGGCATCGCGGGGTCGCCGAGCTACATGTCGCCGGAGCAGGTGCAGTCGGAGGAGCTGACGCCGCGCTCGGACATCTATTCGCTCGGCGCGGTGCTGTACGAGCTGCTGACGGGCTTCCGGCCGTTCCGCGCCGATAACCTGTCGAAGCTCCTGCACCAGATCGTGTACGCGACGCCGCCGCCGATCCACACCTACCGCAACGACCTGCCGGAAGAGCTCGAGAACGTGGTGGCGATGTGCCTGCAGAAGGACCCCGGCAAGCGCTGCCCGAGCGGCAACGTCATGGCCGCGGACCTCACGCGCGTGCACAAGGACCTGCGCACCAAGTACGACAGCCTGGACAACCGGGAGCATTTCGACCTGCTGCGCACGCTCACCTTCTTCCACGAGTTCTCGCACGCCGAGATCTGGGAAGTGCTGCGCGCGAGCGACTGGCACGAATACAAGGACGGCGAGGACATCGTGCGCGAAGGCGAGATGGACGACCGGTTCTACATCATCGTCTCCGGCAAAGCGGAAGTCGAAGCGAACCACAAACGGCTCGGCGTGCTGTCGAACGGGGATTGCTTCGGCGAGACGAGCTACGTGCGCGGCGCGAAGCGCACCGCCTCGATCCGGGCGAGCGGCGACGTGACCATCCTGCGCGTCAGCTCCACGCTGATGGAGCAGGTGTCGTCCGCCTGCCAGTTGCGTTTCAACAAGGTTTTCCTGCGCTCCCTCATCACGCGCCTGCAGGGCGACGCGAAAAAGACCGCCTCGTAGGATAGGCGCCGTTGGAGCCCGCCATTGCGGGCGACCGGCAGGAGCTAAAACGGACGTTCGTCAGGTCGTCTAGCAAAGATCGATGCCACCGCGGCTGCTAATCAGCCAAGTACCGGTCGCCCGCAATGGCGGGCTCCAACGACGCGCGTGCGGGCTCAGGTCTCGTCCACCTCAAATTCCTGCAGCGCCTCTTCGCCGCCCGCGCTCTTCAGCAGGATCTCCACCCGCTGCTCCGCGTCCTTGAGCGCCGCCTGGCAGTTGCGCGTCAGCTTGATTCCCTGTTCGAATTTCTGCATCGCCTGCTCCAGCGGCAGCTCGCCGCTTTCGAGCTCGTCGATGAGCGCTTCGAGATCCTGCAACGATTTTTCCAGGTTCAGGGGCTTGTCGTTCGCCATGCTGCCGCCACGTTCGAGGGGATGTGCCGCGAGAGAGGCGCGCTACGCTAACCCGCTCGCGGCGCCGGGTCAACGCAGCGGCTGCTCGTTGACAACCACGGCCCGCAGGCTTAGAGTTGCCGTCGATTAGACTAAGTCTAAATGATGGCATCGCAAGACGCTGAGAGGTAAGACCCATGTCATTGAAAGGCACCAAAACCGAAACCAACCTGAAAGACGCGTTTGCCGGCGAATCGCAGGCGAACCGCCGCTACCTGTACTTCGCCGCCAAGGCGGACGTCGAGGGCTACAACGACGTTGCCGCCGTCTTCCGTTCGACCGCCGAGGGCGAAACCGGCCACGCGCACGGCCATCTCGAATACCTGGAGGAGGTCGGCGACCCGGCCACCGGCCTGCCCATCGGCGCCACCGCCGCCAACCTGAAATCGGCCATTGCCGGCGAGACGCACGAGTACACGGACATGTACCCCGGCATGGCGAAGGCGGCCCGCGACGAGGACTTCGACGAGATCGCCGACTGGTTCGAGACGCTTGCCAAGGCCGAGCGCTCGCACGCCAACCGGTTCCAGAAAGCCCTGGACGTGCTGGACGAGTAGCCGCGCGGGTGCGTGGAGAGCCCGCGCGAGCAGGGGGCGCCGGGGGGTGCCCTTTGCGAAATGGCTCCCTCCGGGCCCTGCGGGCCCTCCGGTCCGCGGAAGTTCCGCAAAGGGCACCCCCCGACACCCCCTGCTCGCGCACCCGCCGCCGGTGGCACCAATGGGCGGCTACTGTGGGCGTGACTCCCCGCCAGCCACGGCCGCCAGCATCGGCTGCCCCGCACGGATCGGTTTTCATAGAACGTTTCAACAACCATGAGCAAACCGCCCGAAAACAACCGCGAAGGCAGTCTCGAGGCGCCGCTGCGGCACGCCATCGACTGGAAGTCGGACGAGTTCTTTGATGAAGGCTCGCTCTTCAAGGAGCTGGAGCGGATCTTCGACATCTGCCATGGCTGCCGCCGCTGCTTCAATCTGTGCAACGCGTTCCCGACCCTGTTCGACGCGATCGACGAGTCCGACACCATGGAGCTCGACGGTGTGCCGAAGGAGGTCTACTGGGAGGTCGTCGATAACTGCTACCTGTGCGACATGTGCTACATGACGAAATGCCCGTACGTGCCGCCGCACCCCTGGAACGTCGACTTCCCGCACCTCATGCTGCGCGCCAAGGCGGCACGCTTTAATAAGGAAGGCGCGAGCGCGCGCGACCGCTGGTTGAGCGCGACGGACACGGTGGGGCGCTTCGCCGGCATCCCGATCGTCGCGCAGGCGGTGAACGCCGCGAATCACAGCAAGGCCGGCCGGATGCTGCTGGAGAAGACGCTGGGCGTGCACCGCGATGCGCCCGTGCCGGATTACCACTCGAAGAGCGCGCGCAAGCACCTGCGCAAGCTGCAACAGGAAAGCGGGGAGTCCGCGGAACCGACCGGCACCACGCGCGGCAAGGTCGTGCTGTTCACGACCTGCTACGGCAACCGCAACATGCCCTCGCTCGCCGAAGACCTGGTCGCGGTGTACCGCCACAACGGCATACCCGTGGCCATCCCTGAGCAGGAAGTGTGCTGCGGCATGCCGAAGCTCGAGCTCGGGGACCTCAAGAAGGTCGAGAGCCTGAAAGACACCAACGTCCCGGTGCTCGCTTCCTGGGTGGACCGCGGCTGGGACATCGTCACGCCCATTCCGTCCTGCACGCTGATGTTCAAGCAGGAGCTGCCGCTCATGTTCCCGGACGACGAGCAGGTCAGATCAGTACGCGACGCGATGTTCGATCCGGTCGAGTACCTGATGCTGCGGCACCGCGCCGGCAAGCTGCGCACGGATTTTACGCAGTCGCTGGGCAAGGTCGCGTACCAGGTGCCCTGTCATCTGCGCGTGCAGAATATCGGACTGAAAACCCGCGAGCTCCTGGAGCTGGCGCCGGACACGCAGGTCGAGGCCATCGAACGCTGTTCAGGGCATGACGGCACGTACGCGGTGAAAGAGGAGTATTACGAAATTTCGCGCAAGATCGCCCGACCGGTGGTCAAGAAGGTGGAGAAGAGCGAGGCGCAGCACTTCGTGAGCGACTGCCCCATGGCGGCGGTGCAGATTGCAAGAGGGTTGGACGATCATCCCGCGCAGCACCCGATGGGTTTGCTGCGCCTGGCCTACGGAATCGAGTAACGATGATGGAGAAACTCACCCGGGAGAACCTTTACAGCCTCGAGCAGTATGCGGAAATGCGGAAGGATTTCCGCGCGCGCGTGATGGAGCACAAGCGCGACCGGCGCCTCGAGCTCGGGGAGCATGCCACGTTGTACTTCGAGGATCGGCTGACGATGCAGTACCAGGTGCAGGAGATGCTCCGGATCGAGCGTATCTTCGAAGCCGCCGGTATCGAGGACGAGCTGCAGGCCTACAACCCGCTCATCCCGGACGGCAGCAACTGGAAAGCGACTTTCATGGTGGAATTTCCGGAGGTTGCCGAGCGGCGGGAGAAACTCAAGCAGCTCGTCGGCATCGAAGACCATGTCTGGCTGCAGGTCGGCGAATCGGCAAAGATCCGCCCGATCGCCGACGAGGACCTCGAGCGGGACAGCGAGGACAAGACGTCGGCCGTGCATTTCCTGCGCTTCGAGCTGCAACCGGGGCAGGTGCAGGCGCTGAAGGCCGGCGCGCCGCTCGCCGCCGGCATCGACCACGACCGTTACCGCGTCGAAATCCGTCCCGTCTCCGACAACATCCGCACGTCACTGATGGCCGATCTCGACTGACGCGCGACTGCACCGGAGCCCGCCATTGCGGGCGACCGGTACGCTGCCGACCGAAGGCCCGTTGGCACCGCCATCGAAGAGTGGTGTCAACGTGCCTCTGATCAATCTCGTTCCGGTCGCCCGCAATGGCGGGCTCCAACCAGCGCGTAACTCGGCATTGTCGGCGAAATCGGGCAGGAAACTGCCGCGTTCATCCTGCTAGAATTCCCGCCGTGCTTTCGCATTGGGCCTGCTGGGAAAAAAATGAGTAAACGCTACGACGCCGCGGACATCGAAGTCCTCAGCGGGCTTGAGCCCGTGCGCCGCCGGCCGGGGATGTATACCGATACGACGCGGCCGAATCACCTCGTCCACGAGGTCGTGGACAACAGTGTCGACGAGGCGCTCGCCGGCCACGCCAAAAAAATCGAAGTTACCTTGCATGCCGACGGCTCGGTCGAGGTCAGCGACGACGGCCGCGGCATGCCGGTCGATCTGCACCCGAAGGAAAAAATCCCCGGCGTGGAGCTGATCCTGACGCGGCTGCACGCCGGCGGCAAATTCAACAAGGAGAATTACCGGTTTTCCGGCGGCCTGCACGGCGTGGGCGTCTCGGTCGTCAACGCCCTGTCGAAGAACCTCGAGGTGTGGATCCGCCGCAACGGGGAGGAGCACAACCTGAGCTTCGCGAACGGCAACAAGCGGGGCAAGCTCGAAGTCGTCGGCCAGGTCGGCAAGAGCAATACCGGGACCACGATCCGGTTCTGGCCCGACCCGCAGTACTTCGATTCGCCGAAAGTATCGGTCTCGCGCTTGAAGCACGCGCTGCGCGCGAAGGCCGTGCTGTGCCCGGGGCTGACCGTCCGGCTCGAGGTCGAGAAGCCGAAGGAAAAGGTGGAATGGCTCTACTCCGGCGGCCTGGAGGAGTACCTCCTCGAAGCGATCGCCGGCGCGGAGCACCTGCCCGCGTCACCGTTCGGCGGCAGCCTGGCATCGACCCGTGAAGCGGTGGACTGGGCCCTCCTGTGGCTGACGGAATCGAGCCAGCCGGTGCAGGAAAGCTACGTCAACCTCATCCCGACGCCGCAGGGCGGCACCCACGTGAACGGGCTGCGCACCGGGCTCACGAACGCGCTGCGCGAGTTCTGCGAATTCCGCAACCTTTTGCCGCGCGGCGTGCAACTGTCGCCGGAGGACGTCTGGGACGGGCTGGCGTTCGTGCTGAGCGCGAAGCTCGAGAACCCGCAGTTTTCCGGCCAGACGAAGGAACGGCTGTCGTCGCGGGAATCGGCGGCGTTCGTCGCCGGCGTCCTCAAGGACAGCTTTTCGCTGTGGTTGAACCGGCACCCGGAAACGGGCGACCAGGTCGCGCAGCTCGCGATTTCGAAGGCGCAGCTCCGGCTCAAAGCCGCGAAAGCGGTCGTGCGGAAAAAGGTGGTCTCGGGGCCGGCGCTGCCCGGCAAGCTCGCCGACTGCACGTCCCAGCAGCCGGCGCTGTGCGAGCTGTTCCTCGTCGAGGGCGATTCCGCCGGCGGCTCGGCGAAACAGGCGCGCGACCGCACCACGCAGGCGATCATGCCGCTGCGCGGCAAGATCCTGAACACCTGGGAAGTGGACACGGGCGAAATCCTCGCGTCGCAGGAAGTGCACGACATCAGCATCGCGATCGGCGTCGATCCCGGAAGCCAGAACATCAGCGGCCTGCGCTACGACAAGATCTGCATTCTCGCGGACGCGGATTCCGACGGCGCGCACATCGCCACCTTGCTCTGCGCGCTGTTCCTGAAACATTTCCCGGAGCTGGTCAAGGCAGGGCACGTATACGTCGCCATGCCGCCGCTCTTTCGCATCGACGTCGGCAAGGAAGTCCACTACGCCCTCGATCACGCGGAGCGCAAGGGCATCCTCGACCAGATCGACGCCGAGAACAAGCGCGGCAAGGTGACGGTGACGCGCTTCAAGGGACTGGGCGAAATGAGTCCGCCGCAGCTTCGCGAGACGACCATGAACCGCGACACGCGGCGGCTCGTGCAGCTCACGATCGACGAGAAGGACGATACGGCGAAGATCATGGACATGATGCTCGCGAAAAAGCGCGCCGCCGACCGCCGCACCTGGCTGGAAACGAAGGGCAACCTGGCGGAAGTATGAACGCGGTCTTCGTTGGAGCCCGCCATTGCGGGCGACCGGTACCCGGTCGAACGAAGGGCAGTTTCAGGGCGCTGTTTGAACAGTGCGCTCTCAACGGTCGGCGAAATCGTGCCGTTGATTTGCCGGATACCGGTCGCCCGCAATGGCGGGCTCCAACGAGCGCGTGCAATCTGATTACGGGGAAAGCATGCAGAACCAATTGAATCTCGAAGGCGTCGAGCGGCTGCCGCTCAAGGATTACACCGAGAAGGCGTACCTCGACTACTCGATGTACGTCATCCTCGATCGCGCGCTGCCGCAGATCGGCGACGGGCTCAAGCCGGTGCAGCGCCGCATCGTCTACGCGATGAGCGAGCTCGGCCTGTCGGCAGGCTCCAAGCCCAAGAAATCCGCCCGCACGATCGGCGACGTCATTGGCAAGTTCCATCCGCACGGCGACACCGCCTGTTACGAAGCGATGGTGCTGATGGCGCAGCCGTTCTCCTGGCGCTACCCGCTGGTCGACGGCCAGGGCAATTTCGGCTCGACCGACGACCCGAAATCGTTCGCCGCGATGCGCTACACGGAATCGCGGCTGATGCCGTACGCGAAGAGCCTGCTCGCCGAGCTCGCGCAGGGCACGGTCGACTGGGTGCCGAATTTCGACGGCACGCTGGACGAGCCGGTCGTGTTGCCGGCGCGCTTGCCGAACGTGCTCCTGAACGGCACGACCGGCATCGCGGTCGGCTTGTCCACCGACATCCCGCCGCATAACCTCAAGGAGGTTTCGAGCGCGCTGGTGCACCTGATCGACGCGCCCGACGCCACCGTCGCGCAGCTCATGAAGCACATCAAGGGTCCCGACTTCCCGACCGGCGGCGAGCTGATCACGCCGCGAGACGAAATCAGGCAGTTGTACAAGACCGGCAACGGCACGCTGCGCCTGCGCGCGTCATACAAAAAAGAGAACGGCGACATTGTGATCACGTCGCTGCCCTACCAGGTGTCCGGCAGCAAGGTGCTGGAACAGATCGCGGCGCAGATGCGCAACAAGAAGCTGCCGATGGTCGACGACCTGCGCGACGAATCGGACCACGAGGAGCCGATTCGCCTCGTCATCTCGCCGAAGGGTTCGAAAGTGGACGTCGACCAACTCATGTCGCACCTGTTTTCGACCACCGCGCTGGAGCGCACCGTGCGGGTCAACATGAACATCGTGGGCCGGGACGGGCGGCCGCGCACCTTCAATCTCGTCGAGCTGCTTGGCGAGTGGCTCGAGTTCCGCAAGGACACGGTCAAGCGCCGCCTGCAGCACCGGCTGCAGATCGTGAAGGACCGGTTGCACATCCTCGAAGGCCTGCTGGTCGCCTACCTCAACATCGACGAGGTGATCGCGATCATTCGCAAGGAAGACGAGCCGAAGCCGAAGCTCATGCGCAAATTCAGGCTGTCCGAAGCGCAGGCGGAAGCGATCCTCAACCTGCGTCTGCGTCACCTCGCGAAACTCGAGGAGACGAAGCTCAAGTCGGAGCAGGACGAGTTGGACGAAGAGCGCAACTTCCTCGAGAAGACGCTGAAGAGCTCGGCGAAACTGAAAGCGCTGATCAAGAGCGAAATCCTGGAGGACACCGAAGCTTACGGCGACGCGCGGCGCACGCAGCTCGTCGAGCGCGAAGCGGCGCAGGCGATCGACGAAACGGAGCTCGTGGCGAGCGAGCCGGTCACCGTCGTGCTGTCGAAGCGCGGCTGGGCGCGCGCGGCGAAAGGGCACGAGGTGGATCCCTTCAGCTTGAGCTACAAGAGCGGCGACGAGTTCCTGGCGGCCGCGTACGGCCGCAGCAACCAGCTCGCGATGTTCATCGACAGCACGGGCCGCGTGTACAGCGTGAGCGCGCACACGCTGCCGTCGGCGCGCGGGCAGGGCGAGCCGCTGTCCGGGCGCTTCAACCCGCCCGACGGCGCGGAGTTCTGCGGCACGATGATCGGCGAGCCGCAAGCCAGGGTCGTCCTCGCGAGCGATGCGGGTTACGGCTTCATCGCGGCACTCGGCGAGCTCGTCTCGCGCAACAAGGCGGGCAAGTCGGTGCTGCGCGTGCCGCCCGGCGGGCGCGTCGCCGTGCCCGCGGCAGTGCCGCCCGATACCGAATGCCTGATCGCGGCCGCGAGCTCGATCGGGCGGCTGCTCCTGTTCGAAATGGAGGAGCTGCCGGAGCTGGCCAAGGGTCGCGGCAACAAGCTCATCAACATTCCCGGGAGGAAGTACCAGGCGGGTGAAGAAAAGCTCGTGGCGATCGCGGTGGTGCCGGAGGAGGGCAATCTCAAGGTGGACACCGGCACGCGCACCATGACGCTCAAGTGGAACGACCTGGACGATTATTACGGCGACCGCGCACTGCGGGGATCGCTGTTGCCGAAAGGCTGGCGCAAGGTGGCGCGGTTGATCCCCGAGCGGTAGGAGCCCGTCTCACGGGCGACCCAGGGGGGTTGAGCGCCTGGTCGCCCGTGAGACGGGCTCCTACAGGTGAACGGCGTCCGCGGCGCTTCTCAGGACACTTTCATCTTTTTGGTATCGACGGTCGCCGATTCGATTTCCATCTCGGCCGGGGCGTCGTTGACCGCCGACGGCAGCTCCTTCAGCTCTTCGTTGACGCCGGTGTCTTCCAGGTCGTCGAGCTCGTCGCCGCCTGTTTCCGGCATTTCGACGGTGTCGGCCTCCGCCAGCGCGAGGGCAGCCGGATGCGGCGCCGTTGCCTCGCTCGTGAGCGTCGGGAATTCCGCCGTCGGCGCATCGGGAGAGACGGCGGGATCGGCGCCGAGACGGTCGGCGAGCGCGCGCGCGGCGTTCGACAGTTCGACGTCCAGGGCCTGGGTCGCGGTCAGCTCGTCCTGGTAGTCCTGTTCCAGGATCTTGTAGTCGACTTCGCGGCTGAGGGTGAACGGATCCTCTTCCGGCTCGGCCTCGTTCGTGTCGAGCTCGATGGCATGCAGGTCGCGCGTCGTGTCGTCGGTATCGACGATCGGCTGTTGCGTTGCATCCACGATCATGGACACGTCATACGCGCCGGTTTCCTCGTCTCCCGGCGGAATTTCTTCCTCGACGATCACGCCGTCCTCACGCCGCATCGTCGGGATGACGTTGGTGTCCCCTTCGGGCGCGGGCGCCGGTTCCTCCGGGAATTCCAGGTCGAGGCCCAGCTCGATCCCGCCGGACGCGGTAAAGCCGAAGTCCTGCGCGACGTCGATGTCCCCGCCGTCCTGGAAGCCGCTGCCGTCCTCGACATCGCCGTCGAGCCGAATGAGGCGCGCGTCCGCCTCGCCCTCGTCGATGTGGAAATCCACTTCCATGCCGCTCGTATCCGGCACGGGCTCGGGCGTGCTGATGACCGTGGCGGGGGCACTGCCGCGCTCGCGGTCGGCGTCGTCGCCGAAACGAGGCTCGGCCTCACCGCCGAAGCGCTTGCGCAGCGGCCGGCCGAGCAGCAGCAGGGCCAGAATGAGCGCGATGCCGCTGCCGCCCAGCCAGATCAGCCATGACCAGGCGCCGCCGCTGTCCGCAGGCACGCGGCGGAGCGGCGCCTCGAACGCCACACCGGGCCGGCTCTCCGGCAGGATCGCGGCCGGTGCGGTGTCCGCGGGCGCGCCGCTGGCAGGCACGGCAGGCTCGGCGAACGGCCCGTCCTCGGCGCGGATGCCGCGCGACGGCGAGAGCTCGCTCGTGCCGGCAGCGAGCGGCTCGGCGGCGGCAGCCGACTCGGGCCGGCTGCTTTCGGCACTGACGGCCGGAAGCGGCGTGGCGGTGGCAGCCGCGCGCGCGGCGCGCCCGCTCTCGATACGCGCGGCTTCGCTGCGGTAGCCGCTGTAAGGGGCTGACGCCGGCTCCTGGCTGCCGGGCGCTGCCGGCATCTCAACCGGCGTGCGCTGCGCCATCGGCGGTGCGGCGATCGCGCCGCCATCCGCCGTGTAGATCGCGTCGGGAATGCGGAGCAGTGCGCCGGCCTTCAGGAAATCGCGGTTGCCGCCGATGAAGGCGCCGGGATTGGCGGCGAACAGGGCATCCACCGCCTGCCAGATCGTGACGCTCCGGCCGGTCATCCGCTGGGCAATGACAGACAGCGTGTCGCCGGGCTGCACGCGATAGGTCGTGCTCGCGGCGATCGGCGCGCGGGTTACGCGCTCGTTCGGGACCGGCCGTGCATTTGCCGCCGGCTGTGCCGGCCGGGAGCGATCCGGCAGTGTCCGCGCGGTCGCCGGCGCGCGGACGGCGGCAGCCTCGGCCGGGTTGACGAACGCGACGTACTCACGGCTGAGGTGCGCGGCGTAAGGGCAGTCGACGGTGAGCTGCAGCGCGAGCAGCGGATCGCTCACCGCGCGTTCGCCGAGCAGCCGGATCGCGCCGTTCTCCACGGCCACCGAGGCCGGGCCCACCGTCGGCAAACCGCTGGACGAGCGGCCGGGGCTGACGTAAATGCAATAGTCCCGGATCTCCTCGCCCGGGTTCAACGCGTACGCGATGCTCGCCCGCAGCGGCTGACCGAGCGTGGACTGGACGTCGATCGCACCGAGCTCGAACGCGGAGGCAGGCGCACCAATGCCGAGCGCGGCGATCGCGGGCAGGACCAGGAGCGAGCTGCGCGCGAGCCCGGCCTTGATTTTCGAGCGGGTGTCCTTGGGTGTCACCGGTGCGTAGTTGTTATTTCCGGTCCGCAATGCTGCGCTCACAGGCGGTTCTCCACAGGCAGAAGAGCATCAATCCCGATGCAGGATAGGGGCCTGCCCGGGCACGATAAACGAACCCGTTCCGGATTTCGCCATAATGCGGCCGGCCCGGGCGGCGCCGGATCGCGAAACTGTGACCGATCGCACAATGCCCGCCTAGCTGCCGATTGCGTCGAGCGTGGTCTGGGAGACGCTCGGCGGTTCCTGCAGGACGACTTCGGGCTCGTGCACGTAATGGCCCTGCATGAAATGCACGCCGAGCTGGAACAGCACCGCCATGGCATTGGCATTCTCGACCCGCTCGGCAATCGTCTGGATCTTCCGCTCGCCGGCCGCTTCGGTCACCTGGCGCACGTTTTCCTGCATTTCGGTGTCGGTCGTCAGCGTATGCATCAGCTCGCCGTCGATCTTGACGTAATCGGGACGCAGGATGTCGAGTATCTGGAAGCGGTTCCTGTCGATGCCGTAGTGCTCGAGCGCGAATGCGACGCCGAGCTTGCGGAATTCCTCCACGATCTGCTTCGTCTGCTTGATGTATTTCGCCGCTTCCTGCTCCGGAACCTGCACGCAGATCTTCGCGGGCGCCAGTTTCCGCTTGCCGAATTCCTTACCTAACCAGTCGGTGAGCGACGCGTCCTGCAGCGACTGCCGCGACAAGCGCACGAACACGCGGTCGGCGTCGTTCTCGAGGCAGAAATCCATCGAGGCCGTGACGATCCAGCGGTCGATTGTCTTCATCAGGTTGTTGCGCTCGGCCGCCGGCAGGAAGTCGGACGGCAGCACGGCGTTGCCCTGCTCGTCGAGCATGCGTACCAGCATGTCGTACATCTGCATCGAGTCGCTGCGGAGCCCCGCGATCGGAAGCTGCGCTAGCCGGAACCGGTTGTCCATCAGCGCCGATTTGATGTAGCGCACCCAGATCTGGTCGTACTTGCGCAACCGGGTGTCGGCGTCGGTCGAGTCGGTGAGGAACGCACAGTTGCCGCCGTTCTTCTTGCCGTTCGCGTGCGCATCGGCGACCGCGGCCACCAGCTCTTCGAGGCTCGAGTAGACGCCGCTCACGGCACAGATGCCGATCGTGCAGGTGAGGTTGACGCTCTGGTCCTGGACCTTGAAATCGAAATTCCGGACGTGCTCGACAAGGTGCTTCGCCCAGACCTCGCCGTCGCGCTCGCTGCCGCGCTCCAGGAGCGCCATGATGACGGTGCCCTCGAACCGCCCCGCGACGTCGCGCGGTTGCATTTTCTTCCGTACCTCTTCGGCGAGCTGGGAGAGGACGTCTTCGGTGGGCAGGATGCCGATGACGTTCTTCAGCTCCGAGAACCGGTCCGGCTTGATGTAGGCGAGCAGGTGCAGCCCGGACTTCGGTTTCCGGTCGAGGCGCTTCGCGATTTTCTCCAGCAACTGACTGCGATGGAAGAACAGTGTCGTCGGGTCGCGCTTCAGCGCTTCGTGCACGAGCTTCGTCGGCTCTTCCTCTTTTTTCTCCGGCGGTGCGATGCGGACCTGCACGTGCGGGCCGTCGTCGAAATCGACGAGCTGGAAATCCATCTCGAGCACCGCGGCTTCGTTCTGGCCCAGGCGCGCCTTTGCCTTCAGCCTCTCGCCGCGCTGCCACTTGCCCTTGGTCGTGGCGACGATCGCGCCCTTGATTGCCGCCTGGCTCTCCGCTTCGAACATGTCCATGAGCGGTAGCCCGACCACCTGGCTTTTGTCGCCGATGCGGAACATGTCGAGCCAGGCGTTGTTCGCGTTCGTGACGATGCCTTCCTGGGCGTAGGCGATCGCGGTTGCCGAACCCTGCATGTAATCGTCGAGCTGCTTGCGGTATTCGGTTGCCGAGCTGATGGTCGAGTTGAGCGCCTGCTCCACGCGGAAGGCGCGGAGCTCCCGCGTCACGACCGCCTGCAGCCGCGCCTTCTTGCCGATGGAGACGAGGTCGCAGGCGCCCTGTTTCATCGCGTCCTGGATGGCGGCTTCGTCGACCGTTTTGCTGACGGCGATGACCGGCACTTCGGGACCGTAGGCGTCCTTCTGCTCGACGACCTGACGCAGGGTGTCGGAATAGCTGTCCTTGTTGACGACGATCAGCTCGATCGCGCCTTTGGTGAGCGCCTGGTCGAGCTTCCCGGGATTCGGCACCCAGTGGCAGTGGGCGGCATGTCCGGCATCGCGGAGCGTTCGGTTGACGAGCTCGACATCGTCCTGAGATCGGGTCAAAACGGCGATTGAGATACTCTGTCGGTCGTCCAATGACTTTCCCCGGATTCCGTTTGGCCCGAAGCGGTTGATTTGCTTGGAAGTTGCTGGCCAGGCACCAGCCGCCCCAGAGTAGTCGGTGCCCGCCCCCCAAACTGTGACGCGGATCAAATTGTAGGAGCCCGTCTCACGGGCGGTGCCACGGGCGGTGCCCGCACGGGCGGTGCCGGGTCGTACTTTCGTACTTGTTGCCCGCGGCCACCTCCTGAGCCGGCTCACTGGCGCAACAAATACGAAAGTACGACCCGGCACCAGAACCGGCACGGCACCAGAACCGGCACCAGAACGACCCGGCACCAGAACGTTTTTCGGTATCATCGCGCGATGGCCAGTTACAGCACCAGCGAGTTCCGCTCCGGGCTCAAGATCATCATGGACGGCGATCCTTGCGTGATCGTCGAGAACGAGTTCGTCAAGCCGGGGAAGGGGCAGGCGTTCAACCGCGTCCGCATCCGGAACCTGAAGACGGGCCGGACGATCGACCGGACGTTCAAATCGGGCGAGAGCCTGCAGGCGGCGGATATCCACGATACCGACATGCAATACCTCTACAACGACGGCGAGTTCTGGCACTTCATGGTGCCGGACACCTTCGAGCAGTACGCGGCGGACGCAAAAGCCGTTGCCGAGGCAAAGGACTGGCTGCTCGGGGAGGAGGTGTGCCAGGTGACGCTATGGAACAACGTGCCGCTCCTGGTCGCCCCGCCGAATTTCGTGGAGCTGGAGATCGTCGAAACGGATCCCGGCGTGCGCGGCGATACCGCGAGCGGCGGCGTGAAGCCGGCGAAGCTCGCGACCGGGGCCGTCGTGCGCGTGCCGCTGTTCGTCGAGCAGGGCGAGGTGATCCGCGTCGACACGCGCTCCAGCGAATACGTGTCGCGCGTCAAATAAAGGGCCCCTTTCACCGTCGCGCGTCGTCGTACCCAAGGCGTGATCGCGTGCGGATAGCCGCGCGCTGACCGCGTAACAGAAGGATCGTGCGGCTGATGTGCTCGACGCGAACGACCGCATCGCGCTGGCTGTTGGCCATTTCTCTATCCTCAGTGGCTTTGCTGCTGAGCGAGACGGACGCGATCACCGGTTGATGAAGCGCTGCTGGGAGGCGCTTCTGCCGCAGACATAAACCGCGCCGCTACGGGTACGGTATTTTGATCCGGGTGCGGTGGCGATTGCAGAATACGAACAATAGAGCCTGAAATTCAGCTAAGAATCAGACCTCAAGTATCCGCACCGTAGCGTCCAGCTAAATTCATATCCAAAAGGCGCCGACGACCTTTCCCGAAAGGTCGTCCACGAACGCCGCGCAGAGCTGCTGCAAGCCTTCGCTGTCCCGTTCGCTGAAGCGCCCGACGTACGGGCTGTCGATGTCCAGCACACCGAGCACGCGCTCGCCGAGTATGAGCGGCACGACCAGTTCCGAGCGTGAGACCGGGTCGCAGGCGATGTGGCCGGGAAACTCGTTGACGTCGTGCACTCGCTGCGTCTCTCGCCGGCTCGCGGCGGTGCCGCAGACGCCCTGGCCCGCGGGCAGTCGGACGCAGGCCGGCTTGCCCTGGAACGGCCCGAGCACCAGGTCGGCGCCGCGCAGGACATACACGCCGAGCCAGTTGATATCCGGCAGCGCATGGTAGAGCAGCCCCACGAAGTTGGCGGTATTCGCGAGCGGATCCGGCTCGCCGGCAACCAGGGACTCGAGCTGCCGCCGCAGCAACTCGTAATCGACCGCGCGCTCGTCCGTCCCGTGCTCGTTCGTCATGCGTCCTCCTCGAAGGCAAACGTCTGTACCCGCCGGATATCATCCGACAGGGCGTTGATCATTACGAGGCGGTCGAAACCGACGGCGACGCCCGCACAGGCGGGCAGGCCGTGGGCCAGCGCGGCGAGCAGGCACTCGTCGCGCGGTCGCACCGGCTTGCCCTCTGCCTGGCGGCGCGCCTGGTCCGCCTCGAACCGCGCCGACTGCTCTTCGGCGTCCTGCAGTTCGACAAAGCCGTTCGCCAGTTCGAGCGCGCCAAGGAACACCTCGAAGCGGTCGGCGACCGACGGGTCGTCGGGACAGGCCCGCGCAAGCGCGGCCTGGCTCAGCGGATAGTGCCGGAGCACCGTCAGCCGGTCGGCCGGGAACTGCGGCGCGATGCGCGTCGCGAGGACGAGGTCCAGCCAGTCGTCCCGCTGCTCGCCGAGCGCGGCTTGCAGGCGTGCATCGGCGCCGCTGGCTGCCGCGAGCGCCGGGATCGGCGCGGCCGCCGGGTCGATATCGGCGTAGCGGCGGAATGCGTCACGGTAGTCGATCTCTTCGGCCGGGCCGCGAAGGTGCCGCGGGTCGAGCAACGCCGCAATGAAGGCGACCGTATCGCGCACGATGTCCCGCAGGCCGAACCCGAGGCGATACCACTCGGCCATCGTGAACTCGGGCTGGTGGCGCGCGCCCGCTTCACCGGCGCGGAAGACCTTGCCGATTTCGAAAATATCCGGCCAGCCGGCGGCGAGCAGCCGCTTCATGCAGAACTCGGGCGAGGTGCGCAGGTACACGAGGCGCGCCGCGTCCCTGGCCGTAAGCGCGGCGATGCTTTCGATGTGCGGATCGCTGACCGCGGCACGCGACAACGCCGGCGTCTCCACCTCGAGCACGCCGCGCGCGGCGAAGAACTCGCGCGCCGCCGCCAGCATGCGCGCGCGGAGCCGCGCCGCCGCAACGTCCGAGGACGGGCGCCAGCTCATGGTGCCGGGCCGTTAAGGGCAGGACGCCAGGTCATGGCTTCCGGAGGCGGCCGATCGGCTCGCCCATCCACACCTGCTTGCCCGGCACGAGATCGTCGCGCCAGGTGCAGGTGTCCGGCGGCAGCAGCACGATCACCGTCGACCCCATGTTGAACCAGCCGAGCAGCCCTCCTTTTTCGACCGAAGCCGGGACCTCGGGATCCAGTCTCAGGTCCTCGACGACGCCTGTTTTCCGCGGCCGGACGGTGCCGGTCCAGCCGGTGGTGATGCTGCCGACGTTCAGCGCACCGACCAGGATCACGATCATCGGCCCCGCCGCGGTGCGGAAGTGACAGATGAGCCGTTCGTTACGCGCGAACAGGCGCGGCAGCGAGCGTACCGTCCAGTCGTTCACGCTGTAGAGGCTGCCCGGCACGTAGCGTGCTGCCGTCACCTCGGCCGCGAGCGGGCTGTGCACGCGATGGTAGTGGTAGGGCGCGAGGTAGAACGTCGCGAACTCGCCGTTCTCGAAGAGCTCCGCGTCGGCGAGATCCGTCGCGAGCAGGTCGCGCAAAAGGTACTGCCGGCCTTTCGCCTGCAGCAGGCGGCCGCGGTCGATGCCGCCTGCCGCGCTCGTGATGCCGTCGACGGGCGATACGACCGAACCGGGCGACGCGTCCACTTCGCGCGCGCCGTCCGCGAGTGCGCGCGTGAAGAAGGCGTTGAAGTCCGCGAAGCCCTGCGGCACGGGCGCAGCGATCTCGTCCACATTCACGTCATACGCGCGGATGAAGGTGCGGATGAGGAAGTCTTTCACGGGTGCATAGCGCACGTTCGCTAACCGGCGCACCAGCGCGGTGAGCAGGTGCTTCGGCAGGAGTCGTTGCAGGAGCAGGAATGACTGCGCTGCAACCGTGCCCTCAGGCGCCGGCATTGCGCTATTCGTCGGCGGGCAGGCGCGGCTGCAGCGGCGCCTGCACGACGAGCGAGCGGTCGCCGCCGTAGTGGAACTCGAGCGTAACCTCGTCGCCGGGCGCGAGCGATTGCATCGGCTCGGTCAGCATCAGGTGCCGGGTGCCCGCGGCGAACTCGACCTCGGAATCCTCGGCGACCGTGATCGCATCGAGCGGCGTCATCACCGCCATGCCGTCGCCCGATAGCATCGCGTGCATTTGGACCTGCGCAAACTCGGGGCTCGTGACGCGCGCGATGAGAAGGGGCGTCGAGCTGTTGTTGTGCAGCGTCAGGTACGCCGCGACCGCCTCCTGGCCCGGCGGCGGCGCGAAGACGCTGACGTCGGAAGCCGTCAGCGGCGCACTATCGTCCGCGCCGCAGGCCGCGAGCACGAGCAGCAGCGGGACGGAGGCGCGCGCCGGCGTCATCCCGATGCCATCAGGATCGGCAGGTCGTGCACGAAGGCATCCACGTCGTGCGGTGCGGTGAAGAGCGCCTGCAGTGCCACGTCCGGCCCGACGACCAGCACCGCCGTGGAGTGCCCCATGGTGTAGGCATCGCCCAGCGGGGTCTTCTCGAAGTACACGCCGAGCGGTTCGGCGAGCGCGCGGATCTCCCCGACGGGTCCGGTGACGCCCGTAATGCCGGCACCGAAGTACCCGACGTAACGCGCGAGCACCTCGGGCGTATCGCGCTCCGGGTCGACGGTCACCAGCACGATCTGCGGGAGCTCCGCGCCTGCCGCCGCGAGCTGCTGCCGCGCCGCGGCGAGTTGCGCGAGCGTGGCCGGGCAGATGTCCGGGCAATGCGTAAAGCCGAAGAACAGCAGGCTGGTATGGCCGCGCAGGCGCGCGGCATCGAACGGGCGGTTGTCCTGGTCGGTCAGGGAAAATTCCGGCAGCGGGCGCGGCTCGGCCAGGACCGTCGCGAATCGCGGCAGCGAAGGCTTTTCGAGGGCACGGGCGGCGAGCCACGCGCCGGCAGCGACGGCCACCGCGGCCAGGACGAGCGCGGATAATCGGAGAACGCGGGACATAGACCGTCCATTCTAACGCGCTTTCCCCGGACAACCGCTGCCGCGGCGCGTGCTACATTGCACCGGCATGGAAGGGTCCACCCCAGCTCCCGCGCCCACGGTCGCGGACTTCATCCGCCGCACGGCCGCGCGTTTCGACGCCGCGGGACTCGCCTACGGCCACGGCACGGACAACGCGCTGGACGAGGCGGCCTGGCTGGCGTTCGCGAGGCTCGGGCTGAGCCACGACGAGGCGGAGGCGCATTACGCCCGGCCGCTCACGACGGCGGAGCTCGCCGATCTCGAGGCACTGGCCGAACGGCGGATCGCGGAACGCCTGCCGGTCGCCTACCTCCTGCAGCAGGCCTGGTTCGCGGGACTCGAGTTCTACGTCGACGAACGCGTGCTGATCCCGCGCTCACCCTTCGCCGAGCTGATCGGCAACCGCTTCCAACCGTGGCTCGCGCCCGAGCGCGTGCGCCGCGCCCTCGACCTCGGCACCGGTAGCGGCTGCATCGCGGTCGCGCTGGCGCACGCCTTCCCGGACGCGGAGGTCGATGCCGTCGACATCGCCGCCGAGGCCCTGGAAGTCGCCGCGATCAATGTCGCCCGCCACCGCCTCAAGGCGCGCGTCCGTCTCATCCGCTCCGACTTTTTCCAGCGGCTGAACACCGAACACCCGGCACCGTGCTACGACCTCATCGTCGCCAACCCGCCCTACGTCGACGCCGCCGACATGCAGAGCCTGCCCCCGGAGTACCGCCACGAGCCCGGCTCGGGACTCGCCGCAGGCCCCGACGGTCTCGACGCCATCCTCACCATCCTCGCGGAAGCCGCCCCGTTCCTCGCCGATCACGGCCTCCTCGCCGCCGAAGTCGGCAACAGCCGGGACGCGCTCGAAGCCCGCTTCCCGACCGTCCCCTTCCTCTGGCCCGACCTCGAGCGCGGGGGGCACGGCCTCTTTCTCCTGACCCGCGAGGACCTGCTCGCCCACCAAGGTGAATTCGCATCCGCGGCGGCAAACCGTCATCCGTAACGACGTGGCCTGTTGGATCGGGCGCCGTGGCCAGGCGGAGCCGCGACCGGGGGAGGCCTTTGGCGAAATGGCTCCCTCCGGTCCCTGCGGGACCTCCGGTCCGCGGAAGTTCCGCCAAAGGCCTCCCCCGGTCACGGCTCCGCCCGCAACGTTGGTGGCGGTGGCGGAATGGTCGTCGGCGCGTTGGTCCGGGTTTGGCCGTGCGCCGAAGCTGAACGCCGGGTCGCACGTGGGACGGGCTCCTACTGGCGATGCCGCACCTGTGGGAGCCCGTCTCACGGGCGACAACACACCTCAACGATTGGCAGTCCGTCAGACCAACGAACGGCGCCCCGCAATTCCGGGCACCGGAGGAGCGGGGGGGGGGGGGGGGGGGGGGGGGG
>DASSBS010000068.1:0-21691 GCA_035698445.1 Woeseiaceae bacterium | reverse complement strand
CGACAGCATGGTGGTGGCGGCGATCGCGATGTTGTACAGGCCCGCGAGCTCGTTGCCGTCCGGTGCCAGCGCGAACGCACCCCAGATGCTCAGGCAGACCGCCAGCACGGGCAGGGCGGTGGCTTTCATCGAGATGCCGAGTCCCGCGATGATGTTGGTCGCATGCCCGGTCGCGGACGCATTCGCAATCGTCCTGACCGGCTTGTAGTCGGTGCCCGTGTAGTACTCGGTGATCACGACCATCGCCGCGGTCAGGCCGAGGCCGATCAATGCGGAGCCGTAGATGCCGCCGACATTGCCGCTTTCTGCCATCATCAGGTCGGTGAGGAACCAGAATGCGATCGCGGCGAGCACGCCCGCGACGATCATGCCCTTGTACAGGGCGCCCATGATCTTGCCGCCTTCCTTCGTGCTGACGAAGAACGTGCCGATGATGGAGGCGACAATCGATACGGCGCCCAGCACCAGCGGATAAATGATGGCGGAGGCGCCGAAAGTCATGCCGGCACTCGTGGCCAGCAGGCTGCCGAGCAGCATCGTGGCGATAATGGTCACCGCGTAGGTCTCGAACAGGTCGGCCGCCATGCCGGCGCAGTCGCCCACGTTGTCGCCGACGTTATCGGCGATCACGCCCGGGTTGCGCGGGTCGTCTTCGGGGATGCCCGCTTCGACCTTGCCGACGAGATCGGCGCCGACGTCGGCACCCTTGGTGAAGATGCCGCCGCCGAGACGCGCGAAGATCGAAATCAGCGAACCGCCGAAGGCAAGCCCGACGAGCGCATGGATGGTGTCGTCAACGCTCAAGCCGGCGCCCGTCAGGATCAGGAAGTAGCCGGCGACGCCGAGGAGGCCCAAGCCCACGACCAGCATGCCGGTGATCGCGCCGCCGCGAAAGGCGATGTTCAGCGCCGGGTTCAAACCGCGGGTGGCCGCTTCCGCGGTGCGCACGTTGGCGCGGACGGACACGAACATGCCGATGTAGCCCGCGAGCCCCGAGAAGATCGCGCCGATCGCGAAGCCGATGGCCGTGGTCCAGCTCAGGGAGAAGCCGAGGATCAGCAGCAGCACCACGCCCACTAGCGCAATGGTCGAGTACTGGCGGTTCATGTAGGCGCCGGCGCCTTCCTGGATGGCGCGGGCGATGTCCTGCATGCGCTCGTTACCGGCGGGTTGCTTCAGCACCCACTGCACGGAAATGGCGCCGTACAGAACGGCCAGAATGCCTGCGCCTATGGAAAGCCACAGTGCAACCTCATTGGACATCGATCTTTCTCCTGATCAAACAAATGCCCCGGTGCAGCGATGGCGTCCGGGGCAGAGAGGCCGGCCTTGCCGGCATCCGGCGGGCCGTATTAGTTATTTGCGCGTCGTCAGGCTAGTGTCGCCGCCGCGGCAGGGCGCGGATCATAGCATAAAATCCGCGGCGAGCTTCCTCCGGACCGGGACATTCCTGAGCGTGACGTAATCCGGCAAACCCCTGACGTATGGCGGGTAATCCTCGCCTTTCACCAGCGGCTCCAGGTAGCGCCGGGCGGCCTCGGTGATCCCGAAGCCGTCGCGGGCAATAAAGCGCCGCGGCAGCTTCTTCTCCTTGTTGGCGACGCGCGCGAGCGGCGCCTCATCGATCCGCCAGCGGTAGGGCGAGTCCGAGACTCGCTTGATGACGGGCATCACCGCCGTCTTGCCGGCCAGGGCCATGCGGACGGCCGCCTCGCCTACGGCGTAGGCCTGTTTGACATCCGTCGCCGAGGCGATGTGGCGGGCCGAGCGCTGCAGGTAGTCGGCGATTGCGTAGTGGTACTTGTAGCCGAGCTCCGAACGCACCATGTCCGCAACGACGGGCGCCACGCCGCCGAGTTGCGAGTGGCCGAAGGCATCGGTCGTGCCGGCCTCGGCGAGGAATCTCCCGTCCGCGTAGCGCGTCCCTTCGCTTACGACGATGACGCAATACTCGTAATCTTCGACCGATTTTTCGACTCGCTTCAGGAAGGCCTCTTTATCGAAGGGCACCTCCGGAAACAGGATGAGGTGCGGCGCATCTTCGGGCTTGTTGCCGGCCAGTCCGCCCGCGGCCGCGATCCAGCCAGCGTGCCGCCCCATCACCTCGAGCACGAACACTTTCGTCGAGGTCTTCGCCATCGACAGCACGTCGAGCGCCGCTTCGCGTGTGGAGACCGCCACGTACTTCGCTACCGAGCCGAAGCCCGGGCAGTTATCGGTCACGGGCAGATCGTTGTCGACCGTCTTCGGCACGCCGAGGCAGGTGACGGGAAAGCCGAGCTTCCGGCTGACGAGTGACACCTTGTGCGCGGTATCCATCGAATCGTTGCCGCCGTTGTAAAAGAAATAGCCGATGTCATGCGCCTTGAACACCTCGATCAGGCGCTCGTACTGGGTGCGGTTCTCCTCGATGCTCCTGAGCTTGTAGCGCGCCGAGCCGAACGCCCCGCCGGGCGTGTGCCTGAGCGCCGCGATCGCACGCGCCGTTTCCTTGTTCGTGTCGATCAGGTCCTCGGTGAGCGCGCCGATGATGCCGTTCCGGCCGGCGTAGACATTGCCGATCCGGCTCTTGTGCTTGCGCGCGGTCTCGATCACCCCGCAGGCGGTGGCATTGATGACGGCGGTGACGCCGCCGGACTGGGCGTAGAACGCATTCATTTTTTTCGGCATCGCTTGCGCCTTTCATGACGCCGCCCGCGCGGCGGGCGACAGCAAAGGAGGTCGGGTGGTTCGCAAGCATAACCGAATCCCCCCGGCCCTTCATCGGGCGGTTTGACCTGCTCCGCGATAGCCGGTAGCGTATCCGGCCCTCCGCGGATCACGCCGCTGAATGGCAGGAATGGCAAGAGGTTACGCGATGCGCATAGTGCTGCTGGGAGCGCCGGGTTCGGGCAAGGGCACGCAGGCGAAGAAGCTCATGGCGGAACGCGGGGTTCCGCAGATTTCGACGGGTGACATGCTGCGGGCCGCGATCGAAAGCGGCTCGAGCCTCGGGCAACAGGCGAAATCGATCGTCGATTCCGGTCAGCTCGTGTCGGACGACATCATGCTCGGCATCATCAGCGAGCGGCTGGACGAGCCCGATGCGGCCGGCGGCTTCATCCTGGACGGGTTTCCGCGCACCGAGAAGCAGGCGCAGGACCTCGAAGCACTGCTGCAAAAACGCGGCGAGCCGCTCGATGCCGCCATCCTGCTGGACATCGATTTCGACGTGCTGAAAAGGCGGCTCACCGGCCGGCGCACCTGCTCGACGACCGGCAAGGTGCTGAACATCCATTTTTCACCCCCGGACGAGCTGGATGAGTGCCGTCGCTCGGGCGGTGAGCTGCTGCAGCGCGAGGACGACCACGAAGAGAAGATCGCGACGCGCCTCGGCGTGTACCGCTCGCAAACGGAGCCGGTGATCGGGTTCTACCGCGCGCGCGGCAAGCTCGAGACGGTGCACGCGGAAGGCACGATCGACGAGGTCCACGCCAGGCTGCAGGACGCCCTGGCCTCCTTGTAGGAGCCCGTCCCACCGTAACGGTGCCGGGTCGTACTTTCGTACTTATTGCGCCCCGAAATCGCGTTGCCCGCCAAATGCGCAGGCAATAAGTACGAAAGTACGACCCGGCACCATGGCCGGAGCCGGTGCCGCGGGGATGAGTCGGCCGCGGTTACAGCAGGGACAGGAGCTCTTCGCCGATGATTTCCCGCCGCCAGCCGCGGAAGACGCGCAGGTTGCGCGCGCCGGCCAACGCCTCCGACAGCTCCTTCCGCGGCGCCAGAACCTCCGGGACGATCTCGAGCTCCGCGGCCGCCGTGGCCACGCGCTGCTGCATCTCCTTCAAGACCGCCTTGGCGGCTTCGTCCGGCCGCGCCGGCGGTTCATAATCGTCACTGCCGGTCCGCGCGGCCGCGACGATCGAGAGCAGCTCCCGCCCTGAGCGCCGGAGCGTCTTCGGCGGCAGGCTGGCGGTCCGGGCCAGTTCGGCGGCATTCGCCGGGGCCGCCACCGCGATTTCCAGCAGCGCCGCATCTTTCAGAATCCATTGCCGCGGCCGGTTGAGGCGGACGGCCTGTGTTTCGCGCCACGCCGCGAGCTCGGCGGCGGCCCGCCGCGCGCGGCCGCGCAGGTTGCGGGCGCCTTTCAGGCGGTCGATGGCCGCGGCGGGATCGGGCGCGTACAGCGAGCGGTCGAGCAGGTCCAGCGAATCCTGCCGCGCCCACTCCAGCCGCCCGCGCGCCGTGAGCCGCTCCGTCAGCAGCTCGCTGGCCGGGAGCAGATGCTCCACGTCCTCGGCCGCGTATTCCAGGTACTCGCGCGGCAACGGGCGGCGGCGCCAGTCCGCGCGCGTGTGCGATTTCGCGAGCACGACGCCGAACAGCTCCGCGACCATTGCCGCGTAGCCGAGCTGCGGCGCATAGCCGAGGAGCGCCGCGGCGACCTGGGTGTCGAACAGCTCGCGCGGCATCAGGCCCGCCGTCTGGTAGAACACCTCCATGTCCTGGCGCGCGGAGTGAACCACCCAGCGGCGGTCCGCGACGGCCTGCCAGAACCCGGCGAGATCGGCATCGCTGTCCGGCGCCAGCAACGGGTCGGCGCAGAAGATTTTTTCGCGTGCTGCGAGCTGCAGGAGACACAGCTCGGGAAAGAACGTCGTTTCCCGCATGAATTCCGTATCGATACCGAGCACCTTCTCAGGCGCAATGCGGCCGGACAGGGCATCGAGAGATTGCGGGTCAACGTATTCGAATTCGGGCATTGCGTTCCGGATCATGCGATTATTGCGGCTTGTCGATAGGTATTGTGACAGAACCCTGCTTCTCCTTCTTCGTACTTTCCTCGACATCATCGCGCTCAGAAAGGGCCCGGAGCAGATCCCGCATTCGTGGCTGTTGCTCACGCTCGCGATCGCATCGATGCTGGTCGCCTCGTTGTGTGCCCTGGTGCTCATCGATCCCGCAGGCGAGCAGAGCCTCAGCCTCAGCCTGCTCACCAATGCGGTAGGTATCGGTTTCTATGCCGCCGTGCTCGTCATCACGGGCTACTCGCGCCGCATGCTGCAGACGCTGACCACCGTGCTCGGCTGCGGCGCCATCCTGACGATGCTGTTCGTGGCGGAATTCGTGTTCCTGCGGCCGTTCCTCGGCGCCGGTTTCGCCGGCGTCATCGCGACCCTCACCATCTTCTGGTCAGTGCCGGTCGAGGGCCATATCATCGCGCGGGCGATCGACCGGCACTGGTTTTTCGGGATTGCGATCGCCATCGCGGCTTTTGTCCTGCAATTTGCCTTTCAATCGTATGCGGCGCAGTCGCTGGGCACCGGGTAAACATGCACATACATATTCTTGGTATTTGCGGCACGTTCATGGGTGGCATTGCCGCGCTCGCCGCGGCGGCGGGGCATCGCGTGACGGGCAGCGACCGCAACGTGTACCCGCCCATGAGCACGCAGCTCAAGCGGCTCGGCGTCGAGCTCGTCGAGGGTTACGAGGCCGACCAGCTCGATCCGGTGCCCGATTGCGTCGTGATCGGCAATGCGCTGAGCCGCGGCAACCCGGCCGTGGAAGCCGTGCTCGAGCGGGGGTTGCCGTATGCTTCCGGCCCCGAATGGCTGGCGCGGCACGTCCTGCACGACCGGCACGTCATCGCGGTGGCCGGCACGCACGGCAAGACGACGACCAGCAGCCTGCTCGCTTTCATGCTGCACGATGCCGGCGTCGACGCCGGGTTTCTCATCGGCGGCATCCCGGTCAATTTCGACGTGTCCGCGCGTCTCGGGACCGCGCCGTACTTCGTCGTCGAGGCCGACGAGTACGACACGGCTTTCTTCGACAAGCGAGCCAAATTCGTGCACTACCGGCCGCGCACGCTGGTGCTGAACAACCTCGAATACGATCACGCGGATATCTACGAGGATCTCGACGCGATCGTCTGGCAGTTCCACCAGCTCCTGCGCACGGTGCCGGGGAACGGGCGCGTGCTCGTCAATGCCGGCGACAGCAACCTGCAAACCGTGCTGCGCGCCGGCTGCTGGACGCCGGTGGAGACCTTGGGCATCGACGGCGACGCGGACTGGCGCGCGCGGTTCCTGGACTCGGCCGAGCGCCGGCTCGCCGTAAGCGGGCCAGATGGTGCCGAAGCGCAAACGTCGTGGTCGCTGGGCGGGCTGCACAATCTCGAGAACGCGCTCGCCGCCGTCGCCGCGGCGCACTCCGCGGGCGTGCCGGTGGCATCGGCGGTCGACGCGCTGTCCCGTTTCGACGGCGTGCAGCGCCGCATGCAGCGCACGGCCACGGTAGCGGATATTGCAATCTACGACGATTTCGCCCATCACCCCACCGCCATCCGCCGCTCGCTGGCGGGGCTGAAGCGCCGGTTCCCCGACCGGCGCATCGTGGTCGCGCTCGAGCCGCGGTCGAATACCATGAAGCTCGGCGTGCACAACGAAACGCTCGCCTCGTCACTCATTGATGCCGATCTCGTGTTCGTGTTCCGGCCGCAGGACATGCAGGGCGATTTCGACAGCGCGCTCGCGCCGCTGGGCGAGCGCGTGCGGCTGCACGGTGATTACGAGGACCTGGTGCGGGCGCTTGCAGCGGCGGCGGCGGCGGGAGACCAGCTCGTGTTCATGAGCAACGGCGGCTTCGGTGGGGTGCGGCAGAAGGTAACGGCGGCGCTGCAGAAAGCCTGAGCCCGGGCCGGCGGTCGCAAAGCCGGCTGCCGCACCTATACTTGGGACGAGAGTGCTACCGAAGCGGCTGCCGCGATGAAGGTTTCGCTATTCCCGTTGCGCACGGTCCTGTACCCGGGCGGCCCGTTGCCGCTGCGGGTGTTCGAGCCGCGTTACCTCGACATGATCTGCGAGAGCCTGAAGGGCGAGCAGCCGTTCGGGGTGCTCCTGATTCGGCGCGGTCGCGAGACCGGCATGGCCAGCACCTTTGACGTCGGCACGCTGGCGAGCATCACCGACTGGTACCAGGGCAGCGACGGCGTGCTCGGCATCACTGCGGTCGGCGGCGAGCGTTTCCGGGTAGTGTCGACCGAAAGGCGGCCGGACGGCTTGTACGTCGGGGAGGTCGACATCCTGCCCGAGCGCCGCGCCAGGCCGCTGCCGGACGAATTCAAGCCGCTCGCGCAAATTCTCGCCGGCGTGCTGGACGATCTCGGCCGGCTGTACGAGGCGCTTGACCGGCGCTATGACGACGCCGGCTGGGTCGGCTACCGCTTTGCGGAAATCCTGCCGATCAGCCCGGAGGAGAAGCAGTCCTGCCTCGAAACCGACGATCCCGTGCAGCGGCTGCAGATCGTGCGCAAGGTGCTGCACGACGTCCGCGGCGTGGATATGAATTGAGCGCGCTGCAGGAGCCCGTCTCACGGGCGACGCGGCGGTCGACTTCGAGTCGCCCGTGAGACGGGCTCCTGCAACGCTCGATCACAGCGTGGCGAACACCTTGCGCGCGGCGGTGAGTGTCTGCTCGATCTCCGCGTCCCCGTGCGCGGCCGACACGAACCCCGCTTCGAACGCCGATGGCGCGAGGTAGACGTTCTCGTCCAGCATGCCGTGGAAGAACCGGCGGAAACGCGCGACGTCCGCCGCGGCCACCTGGGCGTAACGGGCGATCGGCCGCTCGTCGCTGAACACGAAACCGAACATGCCGCCGGCGCTGCAGGCCGCCAGCGGAATGCCGGCTTTTTCAGCCGCGTCGCGCAGTCCGTTCGCCAGCGCCTCCGTCCGTCGGCCGAGTGCGGCGTAAAACCCGGATCGTTCCAGCTCGATGAGCGTGGCGAGGCCCGCCGCCATCGCCAGCGGGCTGCCGGAGAGCGTGCCGGCCTGGTAGACGGGACCATCCGGCGCGAGCGCGGCCATGATCTCCTCGCGCCCGCCGAACGCGGCCGCCGGCAGGCCGCCGCCCATGATCTTGCCGAGCGCGGTCAGGTCCGGCCGGATGCCGAACAGCTCCTGCGCGCCGCCGCGCGCGACGCGAAAGCCGGTCATCACCTCGTCGAACAGGAGCAGCGCACCGTGATCCGTGCACTGGCGGCGCAGCGTGTCGAGAAATCCGGGCGCCGGCAGGACCAGGTTCATGTTGCCGGCGATGGGCTCGACGATGACGCAGGCTATCTCGTCGCCGAGCTCGCGAAATGCGGCCTCGACGGCGTGCGAATCGTTGTACTCGAGGGTGACCGTATCGGCGGCGAGGCTTTTCGGCACGCCCGGCGAGCTCGGCACGCCGAGCGTCAGCGCTCCGGACCCCGCCTTGATCAGCAACGAGTCCGAATGCCCGTGGTAACAGCCTTCGAACTTGACGATCTTGTCCCGGCCCGTGTAGCCGCGCGCGAGCCGGATGGCGCTCATGGTCGCCTCCGTGCCCGAGCTCACCATGCGCATCCGTTCCATGGACGGTACGAGCGCGCGAATCTTTTCGGCCAGCGCCGTCTCGAGCAGGGTAGGCGCGCCAAAGCTCAAGCCCCGCGCCGCCGCCTGCGTGACCGCTTCGACGACGGCCGGGTGCGCGTGGCCGAGGATCATCGGGCCCCAGGAGCCCACGTAATCGATCAGGCGCCGGCCGTCCTCGGTTTCCAGCCAGGCGCCTGCGGCGCGCCGGATGAACAGCGGTTCGCCGCCCACGCCGGCGAACGCCCGGACGGGCGAGTTGACGCCTCCGGCGATGACTTTCCTGGCTTCGGCAAACGGATTCGCGGGGTTCATTGCGGGCACAGCGCCTGAGGTTGGGCAACGCGCATGCTACCGAACGCCCGGCCGGCGTCAAACCCCGCCTGCGGCCCTCAGGGCCTGTTGACAATATTTCAGGCAACCCGGAGGGCCCGGCGGGACGCATGAAAAAATTGTTAGCAGGCCCTAAACTGTGCGGCCCCGAACCCCCGCGCCCCACGGGAAAATCGATTGCGCCATGAAAACCTGGATGTGTCTCATCTGCGGCTTCATCTACGACGAGGCGGACGGCGATCCGCAGTCGGGCATCCCGCCCGGCACCCGCTGGGACGACATCCCGCTGTCCTGGCGTTGCCCGGACTGCGGCGCGGGGAAAGAGGATTTCGAGATGGTGGAGGTCTGACTGGCGGGCTCCAACGGCTCGTGCATCTGCACGACCTCGTAACCCCGCTCTTTCAGTAGCGCCGGCACGCCGTCTTCGCCGATCAGGTGCAGCGCGCCGACGACGATCAGGTAGTCGTCCTGCGCTCCGGCGAACCGTTCGATCGCCGCGACCCAGTTCCGGTTGCGCTCGACGACGATGGCCCGGTGGAGCTCCGGGTAGGCCTGCATGTCCGCGAGCATTTCGCTTCTCAGGTACGCGATGTCACCGAAGCGCCAGGCGCGCACCAGGTCGTCCATCGTCTGTTCGATCCCGGCGCTTGCCTCGAGCGACTCCAGAAGCAGCGCGCGCTGCGCCTCGAGCGACATACCGTCCAGGAACTCGAGCTGCTGGCGGACGGTTTCGAGGCCGATGACCGGCTTGCCGTCCGCGCTCGCCTTTGCCGTGAGGTATTGCTCGATCCCGTATTCCGGATTGAAGCCGATGCGCGCGAGCATCAGTTGCTCGACCGTCATCGCCGCGAGCCAGGGCTCGGTACGTTCCAGCATCGCCAGGGGAACGTCGACGTCGCCCGCGAGCGCCGCGGCGCGGGCATACAGCCGCGGACCCATCAGCTTGCCGAGGCTCTGCCCGTCCGGCAACAGGCCCAGTTTCCTGACCTGCTGCTGTGCCGCCACCGGATCGATGTCGTCCATGTCCAGTTCCATGACGATCGTCTCGGCGTCGGCATAGGCCGTGTCGATGATCGACGGCAGCGGGTGATCGTCGGCGCGCAGCAGGTGCACGGACCCGAGCAGGTAAAGCCTGTTCTGCGCGCCGTCCACCTGCCACATGGTGACCGGATGCCCGGTTTCCGCGGCCGGCGCAGCCGCGGCGAGCAGCAGCAGGCATAGCGACGTGCAGGAGCCCGTCCCGCGGGCGACTCGGCGGCACAGTCCGTATCGCCCGTGAGACGGGCTCCTACCGGCTATGCTTGTCATCCAGCCACACCAGCTCTGAATCCAGGGAGCCGTCAGGAAGAAGCGCCAGGCGCCGGTAGGCCGGCGGGCGGCCGGAAACCGCGTAGTCGTCGCTGCCGGTTTCGAACTGCGCGCAGGTGGAAGGGGTGCCGATGATCCGGATCGAGTCGACCGCGCCGTCGAATGCCTGGTGCACGTGGCCGAAAAGCACGGCCCGCACCTTGCCCGACCCGGCGATCGTCTCGAGGAATTCCGGCCCGTTCTCGAGGCCGACCTGGTCGAGCCAGCGGCTGCCGACCGGCACGGGCGGATGGTGCACCAGGAGGAGCGCGTGCTCCGCGCTCGTGCCGTCCAGGATGGCGCGGATACGCGCGAGCTCCGGTCCGGCAACCCGGCCGGCCGGCGAGCCCTCGACGACGCTGTCGACCCCGGCGACGAGCCAGCGCCCGTAAATCTCCGCGGCGCAAACCCGAAACGGCTCGCGATCCAGCACCTCCCGCATGAGCGCCGGCCGGTCGTGATTGCCCGGCACGCAGTGCACCGGCAGTCCGAGCGGCGCGACGAGGTCGCGAAAGCGCTCGTAGGCGCCGCGGCTGTCGTCCTGGATCACGTCGCCGGTCATGGCCACCAGGTCGGCGCGCCAGCCGGAATCCTCGAAGTGCCGGAGCACGGCCTGGAAGGATTCGCTGGTGACCGTCCCGCGCAGCGACACGCCGGCCTCGGCAAACAGGTGCGGGTCCGTAACGTGCAGGACCCGTATTGAATCCTCAGGCGGTTCCATCATCTCGGACCTTCGGCCTGCCGTTGGAGCCCGCCAATGCGGGCGACCGGAAAACGGTACGTCAGAAGCACGTTAGCACGGCCGGTCGGAAGCGGCAGTGCCAACGTGCCTTTCGGAAGCCGCATTCCGGTCGCCCGCAATGGCGGGCTCCAGCGTCCGTCAGTAGCGGTAGTGATCGGGCTTGTAGGGGCCGGCTTTCGTGACGCCGATGTACTCCGCCTGCTTGTCGGTCAGCTCGGTGATCCTGGCGCCGATGCGCTCGAGGTGCAGCCGCGCGACCTTCTCGTCCAGCTTCTTCGGCAGGACGTACACCTTGTCCTCGTACTTGTCCGCGTTCTGCCACAGCTCCATCTGCGCCAGCACCTGGTTGCTGAACGAGTTGGACATGACGAAGCTCGGATGGCCGGTCGCGCAGCCGAGGTTCACCAGCCGCCCTTCGGCGAGCAGGATGATCCGCTTGCCGTCCGGGAAGATCACGTGATCGACCTGCGGCTTGATATTGTCCCACTCGTACTTCCGCAGGTAAGCGACGTCGATCTCGTTGTCGAAATGGCCGATGTTGCAGAGGATTGCCTGGTTTTTCATGCGCTCCATCTGCGGACCGGTGACGACGTGGTAATTACCGGTTGCGGTCACGACGATGTCGGCCAGGTGGCAGACCTCGTCGAACACGACGACGCGGTAGCCTTCCATCGCGGCCTGCAGCGCGTTGATCGGGTCGATCTCGGTGATCCAGACCGTGGCGCCGAGCCCGCGCAGCGACTGCGCACAGCCCTTGCCGACGTCGCCATAGCCGCAGACGATCGCGATCTTGCCGGCGATCATGACGTCGGTCGCGCGCTTGATGCCGTCGACCAGCGATTCGCGGCAGCCGTACAGGTTGTCGAATTTCGACTTGGTCACCGAATCGTTGACGTTGAAGGCGGGGCATTTGAGCGTGCCGGCCTTCTGCATCTCGTACAGGCGATGCACGCCGGTCGTGGTCTCTTCCGAGAGCCCGCGGACGTCCTGCATGAGCTCCGGGTATTTCTCGTGCATGAGCTGGGTCAGGTCGCCGCCGTCGTCGAGGAGCATGTTCGGATGCCAGCCGTCGGGGCCGGCAATCGTCTGCTCGACGCACCACCAGTACTCTTCCTCCGTCTCGCCCTTCCACGCGAACACGGGCACGCCGCTCGCGGCAATGGCCGCCGCCGCATGGTCCTGCGTGGAGAAGATGTTGCAGGACGACCAGCGGACTTCGGCACCGAGCGCCGTCAGCGTTTCGATCAGGACCGCGGTCTGGATGGTCATGTGCAGGCAGCCGGCCACGCGCGCCCCGGCGAGCGGCTGGCTGGCCGCGAATTCCTCGCGCAACGCCACCAGGCCCGGCATCTCGGTCTCGGCGATGGCGATTTCCTTGCGGCCCCAGGCGGCGAGGCCGATATCGGCCACCTTGTAATCCTGCTGTTTCAGAGCGACGGCTTCGCTGCTCATGCTGGTCTCCTTGAAATCGGTTGTGTGTTCGGGTCGCCCGTGAGACGGGCTCCTGCAGGCCGGGTTTCGGTGCAGGAGCCCGTCTCACGGGCGACAGCGTCCTCGCCGCGCGCCGTTCAGGCCCGCTAGGCCGCTACGGCGCCGCGCAGCGCCTCCGCCTTGTCGGTGCGCTCCCAGCTCAGGTCGATGTCTTCGCGGCCGAAGTGCCCGTAAGCGGCGGTCGGCTGGTAGATCGGCCGGACCAGGTCGAGCATCTCGAGAATGCCGTAGGGCCGCAGGTCGAAGTTCTCGCGGATCAGGTCGGTCAGGCGCTCCTCGCCGATCTTGCCCGTGCCGAAGGTCTGCACGCTGATCGACGTCGGCTCGGCCACGCCGATCGCGTACGACACCTGCACCTCGCAGCGGTCGGCAAGGCCCGCCGCGACGATGTTCTTGGCCACGTAGCGGCAGGCATACGCCGCCGAGCGATCGACCTTGGACGGGTCCTTGCCCGAAAAAGCGCCGCCGCCGTGGCGCGCGGAGCCGCCGTAGGTATCGACGATGATCTTGCGCCCGGTAAGGCCGCAGTCGCCCATGGGACCGCCGATCTCAAAGCGGCCGGTCGGGTTGATGTGATATTTCGTGCGCTTGCCCAGCCATTCGGCAGGCACGATCGGTTTGATGATTTCCTCCATGACGCCCTCGCGCAGGTCGTCGAGGGAAATGTCCGGCTCGTGCTGTGTCGAGAGCACCACCGCGTTGACGGCGACGGGTTTGTGGTTCTCGTACACGAAGGTGATCTGGCTCTTCGCGTCCGGCCGCAGCCACGGCAGCTTGCCGGTTTTGCGCGCCTCCGCCTGCCGCCGCACGAGCCGGTGCGCGTAGGTGATCGGCGCCGGCATCAGGACACTGGTTTCGTTGGTGGCGTAGCCGAACATGAGCCCCTGGTCGCCCGCGCCCTGGGCTTGCGCATCGCCCCGATCGACGCCCTGCGCAATGTCGGGCGATTGCTTGCCCAGTGCATTGATGACCGCGCAGGAGGCGCCGTCGAAGCCCATGCGGGAGTCCGAGTAGCCGATATCGAGCACGGTCTTGCGCACCAGCGCTTCGATGTCGACCCACGCCGTGGTCGTGACCTCGCCGGCGACGAGCACCATGCCGGTCTTCACGAGCGTCTCGCAGGCGACGCGCGCGCGCGTGTCCTGCGCGAGGATCGCATCGAGCACCGCGTCCGAGATCTGGTCTGAAATCTTGTCCGGATGCCCCTCGGAAACGGATTCCGAAGTGAACAGGTACGAATGGTTCATGAGTTGTCGAGTCTTTTGTATTGCTGGCGCTCCGGATTGTAACCCATGTTTTGCGACGCGGGCGCCGCCAATGTTGCGGGTCCCGGTCTAAACAGCGAAAATGCCCCGGCCTCACTTCCCCTTTCTACGCCATCTTCCACTAACAGAGGGCTTAAGCCGCCGGCTTATGTCACAGCGAATGCAACAACCGCGCCACTCAGGCGAAGCCGGCCGCCCCGGGCGGCGGGAGCTCGCCAATGCCATCCGCGCGCTCTCCATGGACGCCGTGCAGGCGGCGAGCTCGGGACATCCCGGCATGCCGATGGGCATGGCGGACATTGCCGAGGTGCTATGGAACGATTACCTCCGGCACAACCCCGCGAATCCGCGCTGGTACGACCGCGACCGCTTCATCCTGTCGAACGGCCACGGCTCGATGCTGCTCTACAGCCTGCTGCACCTGACGGGCTACCCGCTGCCGATGGAGCAGTTGAAGCGCTTCCGGCAGCTCGGCTCCAAAACCGCCGGGCACCCGGAGCGCGACCCGGACCTGGGGATAGAAACGACGACGGGGCCGCTAGGGCAGGGCATCAGCAACGCCATCGGCATGGCGCTCACCGAGAAAATGCTGGCCGCCACCTTCAACCGGCCCGGCTTCGATGTCGTCGACCATCGCACCTTCGCCGTCGTCGGCGACGGCGACCTGATGGAAGGCATTTCGCACGAGGTCTGCTCGCTTGCCGGGACCTGGAAGCTCGGCAAGCTGGTCGTGTTCTACGACGATAACGGCATCTCGATCGACGGCGAGGTCGATGCCTGGTTCACCGACGACACCGTGAAGCGCTTCGAGGCTTACGGCTGGCACGTCATCGCCGGCGTCGACGGCTACGACAGCCAGGCTATCGCGCGCGCGATCGACGAGGCGCTCGCCGACACCGCACGGCCCACGCTGATCGACTGCAAGACCGTGATCGGCTTCGGCGCGCCCCACAAGCAGGGCACGGCCGCGACGCACGGCGCCCCTCTCGGCGAGGAGGAGGTGGCGGCGGCGCGGCGGGAGCTCGGCTGGGATGCACCGCCTTTCACCGTTCCCGAGGACATCGCCGCGGCGTGGAACGCCGTGGAACAGGGCAAGCAGCTCGAGGGTGAGTGGAGGGAGCGCTTCGAGGCGTACCGGTCCGAGCATCCGGAGCTCGCCCGCGAGTTCGAGCGGCGCATGCAAGGCGACCTGCCGGAGGACTGGGCGCAGCGTGCGACGGAGGCGATTGCCGGCATCGCCGGCGCCGGCAAGGACATGGCGACGCGCAAAGCCTCGCTGACCGCGCTGAACGCCTTTGCGCCGCACCTGCCGGAGCTCGCCGGCGGCTCCGCCGACCTGACCGGATCGAACCTGACCCTGCATGAGCACTCGAAACCGGTGACCGGCGACGATGCGTCCGGCAACTACTTTTATTTCGGCGTGCGGGAATTCGGCATGTCCGCGATCTGCAACGGCATCGCGCTGCACGGCGGCCTGATTCCGTATTGCGGCACCTTCCTCACGTTTTCGGACTACGCGCGCAATGCCGTGCGTATGGCCGCGCTGATGCGGCTGCGGAACATTTTCGTGTACACGCACGATTCGATCGGCCTCGGAGAAGACGGGCCGACGCACCAGCCGATCGAGCACGTGGCGAGCCTCAGGCTCATCCCGCACCTGCACGTCTGGCGGCCCTGCGATACAGTGGAGACCGCCGTCGCCTGGCGCGACGCGATCGAGCGCCTCGACGGCCCGACCTGCTTCGCGCTGACGCGCCAGGGCGTGCCGCACCAGCCGCGGAGCGAGGAGCAGGTGGCGGCGATCCGCCGCGGCGGCTACGTGCTGCGCGACAGCGACGGCGCCCCCGAGCTCATTTTCATTGCGACCGGCTCGGAGGTCGGGCTCGCGGCCGGCGCGGCCGACACGCTCGCAGCAGAAGGTCGCGCGGTGCGGGTGGTGTCGATGCCTTGCGTCGAGCGCTTCGACGCCCAGCCGGCCGAGTGGCGCGAAGCAGTGCTGCCGTCCGCGGTCACGGCGCGCGTCGTGATCGAAGCCGGCGTTACCGGCCCGTGGTGGCGCATTGCGGGGCCGCAGGGGCGGGTCATCGGCATCGACCGCTTCGGGGAATCGGCGCCGGCGAAGGATTTGTTCGAGCACTTCGGCTTCACGGTGGATAACGTTTTGCAAGTGGCCAGGGAAGTCCTGGGTTGAGGATCAGGAGAGAACGATGACGATCAGGATCGGTATCAACGGTTACGGCCGGATCGGCCGCAATGTGCTGCGCGCGCTGTACGAGTCCCAGCGGAACGACGAGCTTTCGATCGTCGCGATCAACGATCTCGGCGACGTGAACACCAATGCCCACCTGACGCGCCGCGACACCGCGCACGGGCGCTTCCCCGGCACGGTGGAGGTGGAAGGCGATTCCATGTACGTCAACGGCGACCGCGTCCGCGTGCTCGCCGAGCGCGACCCGGCGAAGCTGCCGTGGGGCGAGCTCGGCGTGGACATCGTGATCGAATCCACCGGCCTCTTCGCGTCCAGGGACAAGGCGTCCGCGCATCTCAAGGCCGGCGCGAAGAAGGTGATCATCTCGGCCCCGGCCGGCAAGGACGTGGATGCGACCATCGTCTATGGCGTGAACCACAAGACGCTGAAAGCAAGCGACACGATCATTTCGAACGCGTCCTGCACCACGAACTGCCTGGCGCCGCTGGTCAAGCCCCTGCACGAGGCTATCGGCATCAAGCAAGGCCTGATGACCACGGTGCATTCGTACACGAACGACCAGGTGCTGGCCGACGTCTATCACAAGGACCTGCGGCGGGCGCGGGCGGCCGCCGTGTCCCAGATTCCCACGAGCACCGGCGCGGCGTCCGCGATCGGCCTCGTGCTGCCGGACCTCGACGGGCGGCTGGACGGTTACGCGATCCGCGTGCCGACGTTCAACGTATCGATCATCGACCTGACCTTCACCGCGGAACGCGCGACCACCGTCGACGACGTCAACCGGATCATGAAGGACGCGAGCGAAGGCGAGCTCAAGGGCGTGCTCGCGTACAACGACGAGCCGCTGGTCTCGATCGATTTCAACCACGACCCGGCCTCGTCGACCTTCGACGCGGGCCTGACGAAGGTGCAGGGCGGCACGCTGGTCAAGGTGCTGGCCTGGTACGACAACGAGTGGGGATTCTCGAACCGCCTCCTCGACACCGCTGTTGCCTTCGCCAACGCGTCGTAGGAGCCCGCATTGACTCCGGTCGTCCTGACCGTCGCCCCTCGGGCGCGCGGCGCGCGTCCAGATCGGCAGTCCTGCCGATGTGTGCGGGCGATCCCAACGATGATGGGGGTATGACCATCCTCAAAATGGCGGACGTCGATCTCGCGGGCCAGCGCGTGCTCATCCGCGAGGACCTCAACGTGCCAGTGGCGGATGGGCGCGTCACCAGCGACGCGCGGATCGAGGCGGCTTTGCCGACCCTCCGCCAGGCGCTCGAGGCGGACGCTGCCGTGATGGTCATGTCGCACCTCGGGCGGCCGAAGGAGGGCGCGTACAGCGCCGAATTCTCGCTGCAGCCGGTTGCCGACACCCTCTCGGCGGCACTCGGCCGCGAGGTAAAGCTCGTGCGCGACTGGATCGGCGGCGTCGAGGTCGCGGCCGGCGACCTGGCGCTGCTGGAGAACGTGCGCTTCCTCCCGGGCGAGAAGGCCAGCGACGACGGCCTGTCGCGGCGCATGGCCGCGCTCTGCGACGTATTCGTCATGGACGCCTTCGGCACCGCGCACCGCGCGCAGGCGAGCACTTACGGGGTCGCCAAGTACGCGCCGGTCGCCTGCGCCGGGCCGCTCCTGTCGGCCGAGCTGGAAGCGCTGTCCAAAGCACTCGACGAGCCGGCGCGCCCGGTCGTCGCCGTGATCGGCGGCTCCAAGGTTTCCACCAAGCTCACGGTGCTGGAAGCGCTGTGCGGGATCGTCGACGAGCTCATCGTCGGCGGCGGCATTGCCAATACCTTCATTGCCGCGGCGGGACACCCCGTCGGCGAATCCCTGCACGAGCCGGACATGCTGGACATCGCGAGGCGGCTCGCCGCGAACGAGCAGGACCGGGCGCGGATTCCGCTGCCGGTCGACGTGGTGACGGGCAGCGAGTTTTCCGCGGGCGCAAAGGCGGCGGTCCGGCCGGTGGACGGCGTCGGCGCCGGCGAGCTGATCCTGGACATCGGCCCGGAGACGGCCGCCGAATACGCCCGGATCATCGGGAGCGCGCGCACGGTCATCTGGAACGGGCCCGTCGGTGTGTTCGAATTCGACCAGTTCGGCGAAGGCACGCGCATCGTCGCGAAAGCGATTGCCGGGAGCGCCGCCTTCTCCATTGCCGGCGGCGGCGACACGCTCGCTGCCATCGAAAAGTACGGCGTCGGGGAGGCGATTTCCTACATCTCGACCGGCGGCGGTGCCTTCCTCGAGTTCGTCGAGGGCAAGACGCTGCCGGCGGTTGCCATTCTCGAAGAGCGGGCCCGGGCCGGCTAGCGGTACAATAGGCCTCTGCATGCTCCGCCGAACCAAAATCGTCGCCACCCTCGGGCCCGCTACCGACGACCCGGCCCGCCTGGAACGCATGATCCGCGGCGGTCTGGACGTCGTGCGCATCAATTTCTCGCACGGGACGGAAGCGGACCAGCGCGGGCGCGTCGCGATGCTGCGCCGTGTCGCCGAAAAATGCGGCCGCGACATCGGCGTGATGGGCGACCTGCAGGGCCCGAAAATCCGCATCCGGCGCTTCCGCGACGGCAGTGTCACGTTGCGGGACGGCGAGCGGTTCTTCCTCGATCCGGCGCTCGACGGCGGTGCCGGCACGGAGGAGGGCGTGGCCGTCGCCTATCCCGACCTGCACAAGGATATGAAGCCCGGCGACGCGCTGCTGCTGGACGATGGTCAGATCAGGTTGAGCGTCGATCGGGTGGAAGGCACGCGCATCCACACGATCGTCGTGAGCGGCGGTCCGCTCTCGAACAACAAGGGCATCAACCGCCAGGGCGGCGGTTTGTCGGCGCCCGCCCTGACCGACAAGGATCGCGAGGACATCCGCATCGCCGCCGAGTTGCAGATGGACTTTCTCGCCGTCTCCTTCGTGCGCAGCGCGCACGACGTGGAAGAGGCGCGGCAACTGCTGCGCGCGGCGGGCGGCGAAGGCTCGCTGGTCGCGAAAATCGAGCGTGCCGAGGCGGTGCAGGCCATCGATTCCATCATCGAAGCCTCCGAAGTGGTCATGGTCGCGCGCGGCGACCTCGGCGTGGAGATGGGCTACGCGGAACTGACCGGGCTGCAGAAGCAGATCATCCGGCGGACGCGCCACAAGAACCGGATCGTCATCACCGCGACGCAGATGATGGAATCGATGATCACCCACGTCATTCCCACTCGCGCCGAGGTTTCGGACGTTGCCAATGCCGTCATGGACGGCACCGATGCGGTCATGCTGTCGGCGGAAACGGCCGTGGGGGAGCACCCCGTGGCCGTGATCGCCGCCGTCGACGAGGTGTGCACGGGTGCCGAGAAGTATGCGCTGGCCCGCGGGCGCACGTCGCACCGCATGGACGACCGCTTCGAGGCCGTGGACGAGGCGATTGCCATGGCGGTGATGTACACGGCCAATCACCTCCCGGTCAAAGCCATCATCGCGCTGACCGAATCCGGCAACACGACCCTGTGGATGTCGCGTATCCGGTCCGACATCCCGATCTACGCGTTCACCCCGCACGACACGACGCGCCGGCGCGTGACCCTCTACCGCGGCGTCACCCCGGTGCCGTTCAAGATGGTGCACGACGACCTGCAGCAGCTCTACCAGGACATCTTCACGACCCTGCTGTCGCGCAACCTGGTGGACGTGGGCGACCGCGTCATCTTCACCAAGGGCGACATGGAAGGCGTTTCCGGCGGCACCAACGCGATGAAAATCGTGAGCGTGACCGCCCCGACCTGATCGCAATAAGGCGCTCAAATGTGCGTGTAGGAGCCCGTCCCACGGGCGACCAAACCCGCAATGCGATTCCGCGCTCGGCGGTTTTGATAATACAATCGCGCAATGCGCCTGAAAAGCTTCGAAGCGATCGTGACGGCACTGAACGCCTCAAACGTGCGTTATCTCGTTGCCGGTGGCCTGGCGGTGAATGCCCACGGCTATCTGCGCTTCACGAAGGATGTCGATCTCGTGATCTCGCTCGAGCAGTCGAACATCGGTAGGGCGATGGAGGCGCTGACCGGCATCGGCTACCGGCCGGCCGTGCCGGTATCGGCGGGTGAATTCGCCGATCCCGAAATCCGGCAACGCTGGATCGCGGAGAAGGGTCTGACCGTGTTTCAGATGTGGTCCGACGGACACCCCGAGACCCCTGTCGATATATTCGTGCAGGAGCCTTTCCCGTTCGACGACGAGTACGGGAAAGCGCTCGTCAAACCGCTTTACGATCGGTTTGAAGTGCGCTTCGTATCGATCCCGACGCTGATTCGAATGAAGAAGGCCGCGGGACGCCCGCAGGATGCCATCGATATCCAGTACCTGCAGGCGCGACAGGCCGATGACGAATCAGACTGAAGAAACCGGGGAAGCGCCGCCGTGGGGCGCGGCGACCTGGGAGGGCGCCACGCGCGAGGCGATGCGGCGCTGGGCGAAGCTGCCGCTGGAGCGGATCATCGCGGCGCAGGAAGAAATGTGGGAGCTGGCCGAGGCGCTGAATGGTCCGGCCGGGCGTGGTACCAGCAGCACTCATCGCGGGCGATAGGAACGTTCTCCGTTTGGATTCCGGGTTCGCCTTCGTTCAATCCGTACCACCCATGAGTTCCGCACGTCGTCCGCACCGCGGTTGGGCATCTGCCGCTCATTGCCCTATACTCGGCTGGTAGCCAAATAACAAATGTGCCACTGGGGGCCGGGTTTGAACCGGACGGAGCGCATCTACAAGATCAAGGCGATGCTGCTGGACGGTCGTCCCGTGCGGATGGGCCGCATGCTCGCGGCTCTCGAAGTCTCGCGACCGACCGTCCGGCGCGATCTCGACTACATGCGCGACCGCCTCAACTGGCCGATCATCTGGGACCGCGACCGTGGGGGATACCGGGTCGACGATTCCGCGACCGCGCGATACGAGCTTCCCGGCCTGTGGCTGAGCAGCGCGGAGGCGCATGCGCTGCTGACGATGCACTATCTGCTCGCGAGACTGCAACCACGGCTTCTGGCTCCGCATGTCGAGCCGCTGAAAACCCGGGTCGAAGCACTGCTCGAGACGCCGGAGCAGGATGCCGGCGAGGTGATGAAGCGTGTCCGGGTACTTCCGATGGGCTCCCGACGCATCGAGCCGGTCTTCTTCCAACTCCTTGCACATGCACTTCTTTCGCGACGCCGCATCGTCATCCGCCATTACAACCGCGAGCGGAATGAGGAGAGCGAACGCGAGCTATCGCCGCAGCGGCTCGTGCATTACCGCGACAACTGGTACCTCGATGCGTGGGACCACGGCATCGACGCGCTGCGCACGTTCAGCGTCGAGATGATCCGTCGCGTTGAAGTCGGGGAGAGGCGGGCGCGCGACGTTCCGGATCGCCAGCTTGACGAGGAATTGAGCGCTGGTTACGGCATCTTCGCCGGCAAGGACCACCGCACCGCGAAGCTGCGCTTCACGCCGTACCGCGCCCGCTGGGTCCAGGGCGAAATCTGGCATTCCCGGCAGAAGGCATCCTTCGATGGCGCGTATTACGTGCTCGAGGTGCCGTACTCGGATGAACGGGAGCTGATGCAGGACATCTTGCGGTACGGACCGGATGTCGAGGTGCTGGCGCCGAAATCGCTGCGGCGGAAGGTGGCGGAGCGGCTGCGGGAGGCGGCGGGGCAGTATGGAGCGATCTGAGGCAGTGGATCACGTGGTGATCCACTGACTGGACTATCGTCTGAGGAAAACCATGCGGGTGGTGTGCTCCCCAACTTAACAATAATGAACCGTCGTTCCCGGGCTCGCAAAGAACCGGGCAAGGCTGCTTCCAGTTGATTGGGGGCGAGGAACACGAGAGTGCATTGCATGAGTTACAGCGAATTCTTCAAGCACGCGTACCAAAGCGAAGGCGACCCGGAATTCGGACCCTATGCCTACCAGCG